>CAYNDM010000036.1:0-15000 GCA_964395265.1 uncultured Bacteriovoracaceae bacterium | reverse complement strand
ATAATCCCGGTTCAGCTCGAATCGATCGATCTGGATCTGGATCTGGAACTTCAGCGAAAGGCGCCGAAAGCAAGTCCTGCTTTCGGCGTTTTTTCGCGCCAGCTCTCACTTTCTCTCTGTCGAGCCTTTTCTTATGAAGCGACAAATACCCTGCGCACGGGTCTTTCCTTTCTCGCCCTTCTCACGGGCATTTCCCCTGTCGCCGTTCGCATGGGCCTTGCCCCTGCTCCCGCTTCTGCTCCTGGTCGCGCCCGGAATCGCCCGACCCAACCCCATTGGGACCGAGGAGTCGGTGACTCCCCGAGCCTTCGTGCCCCTGACCGAAGTCCTGGATGAGGATTCTCCGGTCTTTCCTCTCGGGAAGGCAGCCCAGCCGAACCTGACCCTCCGTTCCTCCGAGAATCCCGAGATGAGCGTCAGTCTTGGAATCCGCTTTCAAGGCATCGCTTCGCTCACTGAACCCGAGGGGGATGCTCCCCCGGTTTTCGACGCTTTCGCACGTCGCGTTCGCTTTGAGATCGCCGCGCAGCTTTCGAAACACAGCTCCTTCGTCATGGACATCCGAAACGACAATGCCAACAGGCAGGACCGGGGCGAAGGCGGCTTCAACGTGGGCAACGCCTATTTCGTCTCGAGGAGTCTCTTGGGATACGAATTCCTCAACTTCAAAGCCTACCGCGGAAAAATCGATGTCTCCCGCACCGAACCCACCAAATCCGCCTGGCTGGTCTACTACGATCGGCCTGCGGTGGCGGACTTCGCCGCCAATTTCGTCAGCCACAACCGCCGCGCGGCGAACGTGCAGCTCTTCGGCAATTGGGACGGCAAGCTGGCTTACTCTTTCGCCATCGGCGATGGAGTCCACGCGGCCTCTTTCGAGGATGCGCGAGGCAATGACTTGAGCGCACAGAGCATCGACCGCCAAAACCCGATGGTAGGCGGCAAGCTTATCCTGTCGCCGATCGAAGGCTGGGAAGAAAGAGAGCGCACCGAGACCTATTTCGGGCAAGGACAGCATTTTGAAGTGGGAGCCGCCTACTTCAGGACCGGGAATATCCACTTCAACCAGGGCGTATCAAGCTTTTCGGTGAGCCACGGTCTCCTGAATCTGGAGGCATCAACCCATTACCGCCGATTCTTCGTTCAGGCGGAGTACTTTCGCTTCGATGAGGTGATCGAGGATCTCAACGCCGCGACGCCTCATCTGGGAACATCAGCTGGGTGGTACGCGCTGACGGAAATTTGCTTTCCGGAGCTATCTTATCTCGCGCCGTTCTTTCGCTTCGAACGATGGGACCGCTTTCAGCAGGTCGAGGGCTATCTGCATCTGAGCCGAGTGGCGGGGATCAACTGGTATCTTCGCGGCAACACCGCGCGGATCGGGCTGGCCGCACAGTCGGATACCTTCGGGAGTCAGTTGGGCAGTTCCGAGATCGCCTACAAGCTGACCTCTCAGATTCACTTCTGATCTCAGCCTGCTGGCTCCTGCCCCACCCACTGAGTCTCGCTTCGGACGACGGAGAAAGAAATCGACGGCGAATCAACGCGCGTAATGGGCTTCGACCGCGGCCAGTAGATCTTCCATCGCAATCGGCTTCTTCAGCCAGCCGCGGATCCCTTCTAGCGGAAACTCGTTCCGAACCGCAGCCAGAATCAAGACGGCAGTTTCGGGGATCAGGCCCAGCCTTTGTCGTTGTTCCAGGAAGCCCTTTCCATCCAGGATCGCCATGTTGAGATCGAGGATGACCAGACCAGGATCGAGCCGCTCCTCTTGGAGCTGTCGGATCGCGTCTTCGCCATGCGCCGCGGTCAAGACCTTGTAACCGGAGTCTTCCAGAACCATCTGAAGAGTCTCCCGAATATCATCAGTATCGTCGACTACGAGAATCGGACGTGATTCATTCAGTGCAGCGCCAACCATGGTGATTCTCCGAATCCCAATGGTCTGCGACAAATTCAGGCCCCTGTCAACCGAATGAATCTCCAATTTGCACTGATTCTTCTCGCCGGGCGCGCTCACCAATGATCTAGAACAGCGAGCTGGGGCCTGTCGCCAAGCCACGTCTCCGCTCTCCTGGCGTGGACCCGGCTTGCACCATTCATTCGAGCGGAGCGCCTGCCGAGGCATCCGTGTTGCTTTCTCAGTAGGCAGCTTCGGCGTGAAAAGACCAGGGTGGCGCCGTGGCGTTCTGAAGAAGGGTCGGAGCCGACTCCGGTTCGGTTCCGGCCTTTCGTCGAAGTCCTCGCATCTGCTCACGTCGTCGAGAAGAGCTTCAATCCGATGATCGAGACGATCAAAGTCGCAAGGAAGAAGACTCGAGCGAAGGTAAGCGCTTCGCCGAAAACGAGAATGCCCAGCAAGGCGGTACCGAAAGCACCGATGCCGGTCCAAACCGCGTAAGCCGTCCCGATGGGAATTTGGGCGACCGCACGACTGAGAAGCAAGAAGCTCGAGATCGCGAATACGAAGAAACCCACCGAGTACAAGGGACGGGTAAAACCCTGCGAGAGCTTCATCATGGTGGTGAATCCCACTTCAAACAACCCCGCCAAGACCAAAAGTCCCCATGCACTCATCGATTCTTACCCCAGATCCGGCAAACGTTGGAAAGCGCCAGCCGTCTCGCGGCGAAGGCTCCGGACCTCTTTCCAACGGCGGTAGACCACCGCAGCCCCTTCGGCCACGGCGAAAGCGACCAACGCCGACAGGATGCTGGTCAGGAAAGGAGCCTCCGCCTCGAACCCGTACTCGGCGATCGGCGTGGCCAGAAACCCCACGATCAAAGCGCTCGTAGCGCCGACCTGGCTGCCCCATGGGCTCAGAAGCCCGATCAGCGTGATGACCAGAACGCCGGCCGTCCCAAACGCCGATGCGGTCTCGACCAGCTCGTAGATCGATCCGGAGAAGAGCGCGATCACCAGAGCGACCGCTCCCGAGACCGCGACCAGCACGCGCCCGATCAGGACCTTTCGCTTCTCTGAGTGATCGCGCAGGCGCGGTACGATCACGTTATGCGAGATCATCGCGGCGGAAGCGAGCAGAATGCTGTCGATCGTCGCCAGGATCGCCGAGATCAGGGCCCCGGCGAAAACCACGAACACGAACGGATGGAGAGCGTTTCGAGCCAAGGTGATCAGGAACTGCTCGCGATCCTCGATTCCTTGCACCAGATGCGGCCCGATCAGGCCCAGGAGCACCGGAATCCCGCCGAGAAGGAGGTAGATGCCGCAGGCCAGAAAGCTCGCGCCGCGCGCGACCTGGGCCGAGCGCGAAGCCAAAACCCGGGAAATGAGTTCCTGAGCCACCAAAGAGCCCAGGATGGGAACGGCCCAGGTATCCAGTCTTTGGAGCCAGCTCTCACCAGGGGCCACGAAGCTCAGGCGCGCCGGATCGATCGATGAGATCCATTCAACGGGCTGACCATTCGCGAAGACGGAAGCCACGAGCAAGACCAGGCCCACGATGATCACGATTCCTTGGATCAGGTCGGTGACGATGTCGCCGAGCAATCCGCCGAGGAGCGTATAAGAGAGGACGAAGCCGAACGCGAAAAGCACAGTCACTTCAACAGGAAGCTCCGTGGTCACGGAAATCACCTGGCCAAAGGCGCGGAGCTGCGCAGCCGCCCAAATCAGCGACGAAGGGATCAGGAGCCAAATCGCGATCTGCTCCACGAGCTTCCCGTACCGAACGCGGTAATGGTCGGCGAGAGTCGTGTACCCTCCCTTCCACAAGCGGGTGGCCATCAAAAGGCCCATGAGAAAGAGACAAACGCTATAGCCAAACGGATCAGCCCGGCTTCCTGAAAGCCCTTCAGCGTATACGGCGCCGGAGGAGCCGATGCAGGTCTCGGCACCGAACCAGGTGGCAAAAAGAGAGAAGGAAATCAGTCCTGGGCCCAGGTTCTTTCCTGCGACAAAATAATCCGATTCCGTCGCGATCTTCTTCGAAACCCAATAACAGACCCCCAATTGAGCCAGGAGGTAAATCAGGATGAATGCAGCGGTCACTTTGCTCTCCCTCATCTCGGATGGAATTTAAATTGCAGTGCGTCATACTACTCGAATTCATTCAAATGAAAAGAGTTTTTTGCCCCTAGTGGGCCGAGCCGGGTTGGCGAAGCCTGCCAGAAACTACTGAGGCCTTTCGTGCTCGGTTCTGAGAGTTTGACTCACCTGCCCGCTCTAGTATCCTGAATAAAGATGCAACTCCATCCCCTCTCGTCGGCATTCATTTTTGTAGGACTCCTCACCTCTTCGGCTCACGCTCAATCGACTTACGCCGAACAGGGAATCGTTTGTCTCCCCAGCGAGAGCGACTCGCCCCCGTTGATCACGCAGCTTCCGAGCGGATGCGGGCAGGACCCCAAGCCAGCCTATTTATGCCAGTACTCAGGTGTCTCCTGCTACCGCCTCGACCAAAATGTGTTGATCGAAGGTCCAGAAGGCTCATCCAAGCCAATCCAGGTGAAATTCAATGATTTAATAACGGACACTTATCGCGCGCAGCTAGCGCAACAAGGCGATTCGCAGGGAACAACACTCACGAAGGAAAAGCTCGACGCAATCAAATTCGAGGACGTTGATGGGGAATTTCTCGCAAGGTTCACGGCAGGTGCGATCGAGTCGGAAGCACTCCTGCCTCCGGAACCCCATGACGTGTTCTGCTTGGTGAAGGACCCTATACTGAAGGTCAAGAAGGAAGACGGGAGCACGGAGACTACCCCCAGACTCGCCTGCCCTCCATCTCACCTTTGCCAATTGGACGATCTCGTAGACACGAATGAAGCGGGAGTGGACTTCGGCGGAAATGTGAAGCTCTTCAGCGCCAAAGAGGAACCAGCCCAAGGCTCCACGATCCCGGCAACAAAGCCCTCATCGGGGTCCGCGAACCAGCAGAGAGGAAATTAGGAAATGACCAGAAGATCCATGAAGATTTTGCTCCTTCTCGTGACGGCGTTTTGCATCGCCGGGCTTCGATCCGCCTCGGCCGCTGTGCTCATGCGAGTTCACGGCAATCTGACTTCGCTCACCCGGAACGGCGTCGAGGTCGAGAGCCGGAACAGGACCTACACTCTGTCCCGAAAGGCGCTCGAGCGGCGAGGGCTCGACTTCTCGAAGAAGGTGGGCAAAAAGGTGTCGCTGAGAGTCTACCCCAGTGAAGTCCTGAAATCCCGGGTGACTTCGGCCAACGTGAAACCGATGTCGATCTCCGCTCTTCGCGCTCGCATGAAGAAGAAATAACGTCCTGTTCTTTTTGCGGACGTTCGCTTCGGAAACGCCTGCCGCCATGCTAAAGATCGGGCGATGCCCCGCTTCGATCCCACTGACCCCTACCCGCTCGCTCGAGATGGAAGCTACGACTACGCCCGAGCCCAGGCTCATTCCGAGGAAGTGGATGCCTGGCTCGGCATGCGAACGCACGAAATCGAGGCCCGGCTTCGCGCCGCTCAGGATGACACGAATCGACGATCCTTGAATCAGCAGCTTTGGATCGGGCTTTCCACTCGCGCCCTCTTGACCCCTTATACCGAGCTCCGCACTCTTCTGACCGAGCTCGATCCCAAGCCCGGCGAGACGGTCGTGGATCTGGGGGCGGGGTACGGCAGAATGGGCTTCGTTCTTCGACGGCATTTTCCTGAAGCCCTCTTCGTGGGATACGAGCTGGTCCGCGAGCGTGTCGATGAAGGGAACCGCTGTTTCGAGCGCCAGGAGAGCCGAGAAGGCGCGGCCATGCCTCCGGCCGAGCGCTTCAAGCTGGTTCAAGCGGATCTTGCCGATCCAGGCTTCTCGCCTCGCCACGCGGAGCACTACTTTCTCTACGACTACGGCACCCGGCAAGCGATCTCCAAGACGCTTGAAGACCTAAAGCTCATCGCAAGCCGGCAAGCGATCACGGTGACCGGACGAGGGCGCGCGTCGCGCGACGCGATCGAGCGGGAGCATCCCTGGCTATCGCAGGTGGTCTCTCCCGAGCATCACGGGAACTTCTCGATTTACCGGTCCGCTTAACCTATCGTTCTGCTGAACTGCTCGAGCCGCAAGGCACCGTCTTCTTCGCATCGGCCTTCGCGGCGAGGTGGCGCATTTGGCGGGCTGGGGTCGAGCCCTGGGGCTCGATCGCGACGGCTTCGGTAGGGGGCTTCGTCGCGGCACGAGAAAGGCCATCGGGGCGATCGCCGCGCAGAAATCGGGGCACGTCGCGCTTTCCCCGAACCGAGTAGTCCTCGATCAAGACTGAGCGGGCCTCTTCCTCGCTGACCAAGAGACGCTGGGTGAGAAAAACCCAAGCCGATTCGACCAGGCTCAAGAGCGCCACGCCATGCCCCTGCGGATGGCGTTCCGCCAAGAACACGCTGAACTCCATGAAAAGCCAAAAAAGGGATCGATCCGCCCGCATCAAGGCGCGAGCGCGAAGCAAGCGCATGGTGTGATAAAAGTTCCCGCTGTTGGCGTATAGGTCCCAGAAGCGGGCGAAGCGGTCCATCAGCTGGGTCTGAGCGAAAGAAAGCGCCCGTGTGCTGAGCACCTGAAAAGGCGCGTGTTCCTGGTAGACCATCTCCCACTCCCGATCGTGGCGGGCGATCGGGGTGCCCTTGAGGCGCTTGAGCATTCCGACCTGGATCTCATGGGGTCCGAGAGAAGCCATCTCGTCGAACCCCCGCGCAAAACTTTCGAGTGTCTCGCCAGGGAGTCCGACGATCAGATCCGCATGCACGTGCACTCCGGTCTCCCCGCTCAAGAAGCGAAAGTTTTCGCGGATCTTCGAGTAATCCTGCCGACGGCTCACTAGGCGCGCCACTTCGGGGTTCCAAGAAATAAATAACAAAACGAACTGAAGCGCCCCGGCCGGAAACCGCCGAATCAGCTCGCGTAGCTCGACTGGAAGCCGGTCTGGCACCATCTCGAAATGCAGGAAGAGCCCGTGACCCACCCGATCGAGGAAAAATTGGAGGATCCTGGTGCAAGTCGGGACGCTGAGATTGAAGGTACGGTCGATGAACTTGAACTGCCTCGCCCCTCTTTCGATCAGTCGGTCCATATCGACCAGGAAAGCATCGAGGTCAAAGCTCCTGACCGTCTTGTCGAGCGACGAGAGGCAGTACTCGCACTTGTAAGGGCAGCCGCGCGAAGCCTCGACGTAGATCACGCGATTTCTTACGTCCTCGTCCGAATAATACGGATACGGCGAGGCGACTTTCTTGATGTCGGGGAGCTCTCCCGAAATCCACTTGCCTTCGGGGAGCCTCGCCCCGGACAGGCAGGCCCGGCAAAACTCGCGGAAGAGGAAATCCGCTTCTCCACGGATCACGAAGTCGGCGAGGGCGCAGATCGCTTGAGTCTCGGTCTCGTGGCTCACCTCCGGGCCGCCAAGGACGACGCGGACCTCGGGCGCGACTTTCTTCAGGATGGAGACGAGTTCATGGCATTGCCGGGTGTTCCAGATATAGACTCCGATGCCGACGATCTCGGGCTCCTGTTCCAGGATCCGCTCGGCGATGTCGCGCGGATTCTGGGCCAGTGTGAACTCGAGGATCCGAGCGTCCGGCCGCAGCTCTTCGAGATTCGCGAAAAGATAGCGCAGCCCGAAGGCCGTGTGCTGGTAACGCGAATTGAGGGTGGTCAGGACGATTTTGGCTGCCATGAAGGTCTCCAGCCCTATCAGATCGCTCCCTCGGCGAGCAACGATTAGCCTGTAAATTCGCGGAATCTCTTCTATTTATTGCGTCGCGTCATCTTTTATACTATCCTGATCTCAGAGGCGATTCCCTTGAAAAGCCGTCATTTTTCTCTCAGTTTTGTTGAAGATCTCACCAGCCAGGAAGTATTTCAGTGGCGGCTGGCCGACCTGAGCCATCGGGTGAACCGTCCTTTCACCATCTCGGGGAACTCGACCGTGGCCGCGGCCCCTCAGGAAGTGGTGTTCCCCGCCCCGCTTGCGCCCGCGCAAAGGGAATGGATCTGGCTGCTGCCGGCCCGCCGAGCCTCCCGCAAGCTGATCAAGCGCGCCATCGCCCGAAACGGGATCCATCCGGCCGAAGCCCTCCTCGACGGGATCGAAGTCGGGGGATTCAGGATCCTGCTGAAATCGGGACATGAGCACTTCTGCTTCCACACGTCTTCGGAGCTCGAAGGCATCCGAGTCGCCGACATCCTCAAAAGCATCAACGGACTGATGTCGGCTCGAGTCGTTCGTCTCGAGGAAATCGCCGCGATCGAGCATTTTCATACCCATCCAGCGCGTCCCGGGCAGATCCCGGATCCGATATCGGCTTCGGACGAAGCGATGATCCGAATGCTCAAGCGCCAGATGGTCCGGGTACTGGGAGAAGACGTGGCTCCCGAGGTGCATTGCTACGCCATCGGGAGCATCGAAGGCCAAACCTTCCTTTATCACTTGGCGTATTAACGCCGGGCTGCTCAGCCGTCCGACGAATCAGGGAGAGCATCAGATCTGGAGGAGCGTCGCTCCCGGCAAATGCTGCCCATTTCACCGTCCGGGACAATCCCCTATCCTGAGAAGATGCGCGCTCGATCTTTGGCCGCATCACTGCTTTTGTCGGCATTGCCTGGCGCCACCCTACCGAGCGCCGCTCTGGCCATGCCTTCCAATCTCTCTTTCAAGATCGAACCGATCGTGGGTTATGAGCGAGTTCAGAAAGTCTACCCCACCCCTCACTCGCGGGACCGCCTCCTGCTTGGAGCGCGCGCGATCGGAGGGATCCCTCTGGTCTCGGCCGAGGTCGAGTTCACGCGCAGCCAGGACAGCGAGGATTTCCCGACCCTCGGCAAGTCCGTCAAGGACGCGGACGACAAGCTGAAGCTCGGGCTAAGAAGCTCCCACTCCATGAGCACGCTGCTCTCGGCCTACATCCGCGCGGGCGGAGAGGCCAGGCGCACCACGCGCGAGGAAACCGAGGACGGAGTCACCACCAAGTCACTGAGCCCGGTGGAATACAACCCCTACGCCGGGCTCGGCGTAACCGCACGGCTCAGCAGCCGCTTCGAGCTGAACGCGGGGATCACGGCCGTTTTCAACGAGTTCCCGAAGATGAGCAAGAACGACTACCAGACCTCGCTCAGCTTCGCGGTTCGAATTCCTTAGAATCCTGATTCGTCGGAGTCCTTACTCATCCCTCAGCCAGTGGCAGGTGTAACCGCCGGGGTTCTTCTCCAAATAATCCTGATGATAGTCCTCGGCAGCGTAAAACTTCGACGCCGGCACGATCTGAGTCACGATGGGCTCCTTCCATTTCGCGGAACTTTCCACCCGTTGCTTGACTTGCTCGGCGATCTTCCGTTGCTCTTCGCTGTGGTAAAAGATCGCGGATCGATACTGCGTGCCGATATCGTTGCCTTGTCGATCGAGGGTCGTCGGGTCATGCATCCTGAAGAAATAACCGAGCAGATCCTCGTAGCTGAGCATTTTCGGGTCGAAGACGATTTTCACGGCCTCGGCATGACCGGTGCGTCCCGTCTTGACCTGCGAGTAGTCCGGCGCCTCGGTCTCGCCGCCGGTATAACCCACCTCGGTCTCGATCACCCCCGGGATCTTGCGAAGGATGTCCTCCATCCCCCAGAAACAGCCGCCAGCCAAGATCGCCGTCTCACGCTCGCTCATCTCGAGGCCTCCCTACTTCCATCCCCTCCAGCTGTACTCCGGGTTTCCGAGCGCTCGAAAAGCTTTAGATACTGGCCATAGCCTTCGGCTTCCAGCCTCTCGCGCGGGATGAACCGAAGCGCTGCTGAGTTCATGCAGTAGCGCTTGCCGGTGGGCGGGGGACCGTCGTCGAAAACATGCCCCAGATGCGAGTCGCCGATCTTCGAGCGAGCTTCGGTCCGGTTCATGAGGAGCTTGTGGTCCGGCTTCTCGACGAGGAACTCAGGCTCCAAGGGCCGCGTGAAGCTCGGCCAGCCCGAACCCGATGCGTACTGGTCGAGCGAGCAGAACAGAGGCTCTCCCGAAACCACGTCCACATAGATTCCCTCCGCCTTGTTGTCCCAGTAGGGGTTGTCGAACGGGGGCTCGGTCCCCTCTTCCTGCGTGACATGGTACTGCTCGGGCGTGAGCTTAGCCTTGATCTCATCTTCCGGTGGCCGGATGTACTTTCGGATTCGCTCCATGGTCGTCCCTTTCGTGGCCCTTGAGGCCGGTTCGTGCTTCGTAATCAGTGAGGCCGGTAATCACGCGCTCGCCTCCGGACCGGAAAAATCCATACTACCAAAAGCTGGTCCGCTTCAAGCTCTATACCGGCCGCGAAACTCCCCGAGCGCTTCGCTGGACAGCACGCTCACGGATGGATAGGTTGTCCGCAATGGATGCGCGACTGCTCCCTCCCGCTTTCAACGACTTCTTCGCCGCAGCTTACGGCGATCGATGGCCACGCTTGCTGCAGGCACTCGGAGAGCCGGATCGGCAGGTCCTTCGGCCGGTAAATGCCCCGATCTCCGCTCCCGACGAGATCACTTGGCTTCGCGATTGCCTCTGGTTCACTCCCGACCGAAGTGAAATGGCCCATTCCCGATCCGACAGCGGGCTCCTGAACTACTACATCCTGGATCCAGCCTCGGTCCTGGCGGCCCGCGCCCTGGGAGCCCGTCCCGGCGAGACGATTCTGGATATGTGCGCATCGCCCGGAGGAAAGAGCCTGATCCTCCATCAGGCCCTTGAAGGCTCGGGACAGCTTATCGCCAATGAGATCTCGAGCGGACGGAGAGAGCGGCTGAAGAAAGTCTTTCAGCAATACCTTGCGCGCGAGAACCGCGAGAACTTGAGCATTCAGGGAAAGGACGGGCTGAAATACGGGGTCATCTCACCCGGGCGCTTCGATCGCATCTTGGTCGACGCGCCCTGTTCCGGCGAGCGCCATTTGCTCGGCGACGCCGAGGAGCTCAAGGACTGGACCCCCAAACGAAGCGAGAATCTCGCCAAGAGACAGTACGGGCTGCTCACCTCCGCTCTTCTCGCCCTGCGCCCAGGGGGGATACTGGTCTACTCGACTTGCAGCATCTCGCCGCTTGAGAACGATGGAGTCGTGGATCGGCTCTTGGAACGGAAAGGAGACAGCTTCGAGATCGATCCGATCGAGGAACTGCCCAGCCCGTTCGCCGAGAGGACCCGACACGGAGTGATCCATCTGCCAGACCGCGGTGGATTCGGGCCACTTTACTTCGCCCGCCTGATCAAGAAGGTCCTGAGCTGATCCCGCGCCGCCCGCTCACTGACGGCCCGGTCCTTGCGTCAGCCTGATAAACGGAGGAACGATGGCATCCCAGAATACGAGGCGCTCGGCCAGGGAAGAGGCCCGTCGGAAGAAATTCAAGGAGATCGAAGAACGACTCGCCCGGGAGCTTCAGGAAAACGAGGATGCTCCCGGCACGCTCTCGGATATCGCGACGACATCGGGAGGAATGGAGCCGCTGGGCGAAACCATTACGTTCATCGACGACTATCTGGAAAGGAGAAGAAACACTGAAGAGCCCCCTGTCGACAACACGAATCTCGATGACCCCAGCAAGGACTGAAAGGCGTTCATGCTATTTCGCGCGTTCATGCTACTTCGCGGTCGACGCGATCGAATTGGGATCGGCTCCCTTTCCAAGCGCGGATCACGCAAGGGAGATCGAGGATGCCCGCTACCTTTCCGTTCCGATCCTGGATCACGGCAACGTCCTTCTGCTGGGACAGAAGGTCCTCGACCACTTCATCCAGCTCGTCTTCCATTCGCCGAACCAGCGGCTCCGTATCCATCAGGTCCTCGACCACGTAATCCTGGACCCGGTTCTGGGTCCCCTCGATGAGATCGATGTCCCGCGCCGCGATCACCCCCACGAGGTTCCCTCCCCGGAGAACGGGAAGATACCGCATATCGAATTTCCGCATCAGCTCGCGTGCGGTGCGGATCGGGATATCCACTCCCACGCTATGCGAGGAGGCTTGGCAAACTTCGCTCACTCGGCTCATTTCAGGCTCCCTTCTTCAGCTCTTCGTGTTTTTTTAGGTATTCGGGACGAAGGTACTCCTCTCTGCACTCGCGACTGCAGAAGTAGTAGGTCTGACCCGGCCGAAAGAGCATGTAGCGCGCCTCTTCTCGCTTGAGCTCGGCGCCGCAATTGGGATCCCTGACTTTCTTAGGAGCTCCCTTGTCGCGAAAGGTCTTCACTACTACTTGCGTCACATTTGTCATAAGGGCCATCGACAAAGTCTCCTCCATCAATCCTAGAAGACCTGCAAATCCAGCTCCCGCACGGAAGCCGGACGCCAGGACTCACGGCATTCGGCCCGTCGATCCCGAGGGATCCGCCTGCTCGCTCTCGGCTCGCTCGCCTTCGGATCGCCCGTCCTCTGCTCGATCGGCACGCGGGATTCGAAGAGAAAAGGTGGCGCCCCCCGCAGAGCCGTTCGCCGCATGGAGTTGCCCTCCCCAGCTTTCGACGATGCTGCTGCTGGTCGCCAATCCCAGGCCGGTTCCTTTGCCGATGTCCTTGGTGGTAAAGAACGGCTTGAAGATATCGCACAGGATCTTTTCGGGGATTCCGACGCCCGTATCCTCGATTCGCAGCTCCCAATCGTCTTCGCGCTCGCCCGCCTCGATGTTGAGTCGATGCGGCCCGGCCTTGCCCTGGCCGATAGCCTCCTGGATGGCATGAAGCGCGTTGACCAGCAAGTTCAACAAGACCTGTTGCAGGCGCTCGGGATTCGCACGGACCATCGCCTCTTGAGGAACGGCCACCCGTACCTCGATCGATGACCTCTCGAACTCGTGTCTCATCAGATCGATCACCCGGCCCAGCGACTCGGCGATCGACACCTCTCTTTGCACATGACTATCGTCTCCACGTGCCAGCTGAAGCAGGGACTGGATGAGCGTGGAGATCCGATCGATCTGCTCGATGATGACTTGAAGGCTCTTCTTCTCGCCAGGGGCTCGCCCGATTATCTCCGCCAGATACTCGGCCCGCCCTCGGATGACTCCCAAAGGCGTGCCGATCTCATGCGCCAATCCGGACGCCAGGAGGCCGATCGACGCCAGCCGCTCCTGCCTCATGAGCTGGGCCTCCATCTCGCGCCGCTCGCACAGGTCGCGCGAACGCTTGACTGAGTACCGAATCGATCGCTCGAGCAGATGCGGCCCCAAGTGGCTCTTCACCAGGAAATCAGCGGCTCCGACGCTCATGGCCTCCATGTCGACCTCGTGGTCGCCGAAACCGGTGAGCAGGATCATCGGCGTCTCGCAACCTCGCTCGAGTGCCTGCCGAAGAAATTGCAACCCGCTCTTCTCGCCCAGGCGGTAATCGACGAGATAAACGTCATGCGCTGCGCGCTCGAGTTCCGCCATCCCGTGCTCGAAAGTCGGGACCCAGTCCAAGACGTACTGCCCCCCGGGGACCTCCGATAGGTAGTCCCGGATCATGACGAAATCGTCCTCATCGTCGTCGATCAGGAGGACCCGGACCCGGTTCTTCATGGCAGCTCCACGATCTCCAGCCAGTAGCGCCCTAGTTCCTTCGTCACCTGGACCAGCGAATCGAATGTCACCGGCTTGCTGATGAAGGAGTTCACGCCGAGATTATAAGTTCGGTAGATGTCCTCTTCGGCCTTCGAAGTGGTGAGGACGATCACGGGGATGCCTCTCAGTTCGGGATGGGACTTGATCTCCTCAAGCGCCTCTCGTCCATCCTTTTTGGGCATGTTCAGGTCCAAGAGGATCAGCCCCGGGCGGGGAGCAGGCGAATTCGCGTACTCTCCGCGCTTGAAAAGATAGTCCATCAGCTCGACCCCGTCCTTGACGAATCTCAGATCGTTGGCCAGGCGATTTTCCTCGAAAGCTTCCTTGATCATCTCGCGATCGTCCGAATCGTCATCGGCGATCAAGATCGTGATGGGCTTGATCATGCTGTTTCCTCCATTCGATTCTGCCTGCATGGAAGGCGGACGATGAACGTCGCGCCGTCTCCTTCGCGACTCGATGCGCGGATGGAGCCGCCATGGCGCTCGACGATCCGACGGGCCACGGCGAGCCCGACTCCCGTGCCTTCGTATTCCATCCGCCCATGCAGTCTCTGAAAAATGGTGAAGATCCGGTCCAGGTACTTTTCGTCGAAGCCGATCCCGTTGTCCCTCACCCAGATTTCCACCCACTCCGCGCCTTGCCCGTCCCGCTCGATTCGATGGGTGATCTCGACTTCGGGTGGCACTCCGCTGCGATGGAACTTCAGCCCGTTGACGATCAGATTCTGGAAAAGCTGCCGCATCTGCGCTGGATCGGCGTCCAAAGTCGGCAGGTCCTTCCAGATGATCTTGCCCTGAGTCTGTTCGCCCCGGATCTCGAGCTCGCTGGCAACTCCAGAGATGACCACATTGAGATCGACCTGCCTGAAGGGCACCCCCTTGGTGGCGACCCGCGAATAGGTGAGAAGGTCATTGATGAGAGTCTGCATCCGGGCGGACGCTCCGCGCACGCGATCGAAGTAGTCGCGCGTGTCGTCGGTCAGCACGCCCTCGAGCTTCTTGGTCAGGCGGTCCAAAAACGCCTGGATTTTTCTCAGCGGTTCCTGAAGGTCATGCGCGGCGATCGAGGCGAAGTCCTGGAGCTCCTGGTTGCTTCGTTCCAGCTTGAACGCATAGCTCTTGAGCTTTTCCTCCGCCAGCTTCCTCTCGGTGATGGGGTACCGGATCGATACGTATTGCTCCACCTCGCCGTTCGCGTCCAGCGAAGGGACGATCGTGGTATTCACCCAGTAGAAGCTTCCGTCCTTCGCCCTGTTCCGGATCTCCCCTTCCCAAACGTTCCCGCTCGAGATGGTCCTCCAGACGTCGTTCCAGAACTCCCGACTATGATAGCCGGAGTTCACGATCCGGTGATCCCTGCCGATCAGCTCTTCGCGAGAGTACTTCGAGATCTGGCAAAACTTATCGTTGGCATAGAGGATCCTGCCCGCGCGATACGTGATCGCGACGATGGCGGCATGGTCGAGAGCGTTATTGATGTTCTTCAG
>CAYNDM010000035.1:7848-15184 GCA_964395265.1 uncultured Bacteriovoracaceae bacterium | reverse complement strand
CTCGAAGACACGGGCTCAACGCTTTCGTTGCACTATCGCAATTCGGGAGGCGAGTGGTGGGGCGGATCGGAAGGTTCATCCTGGCTCAAAGATCGGGTGAGGCCCCCTGCGCAGCTATTGGACGGGCTCTTCGCTTGGAACATCCTTCCCCTGGGCGCGTCGAAGGGCGAGGCTGTCGCGCGATACATGAAAGAGCTGGGCATTCGAAAGATGATCTTTTTCGGAGACGAGCCCACGGACGAAACCGTCTTCACCCGCGATGACGTCGAAGTGATCGGCGTCCGGGTGGGCAATGGCCCGACCGCGGCGACCTACCGATTGCCCGATGTCCATGCGGTTCGCGATTGGCTGACCGATTGGTCTCGCGTTTAATCAGAGCCCGTAATTCGAGCCCAGGCGCTTAGTCAGAACCCGAGCCCAGGCCGGCCGCGCGCTCAACCCCCGCGTTCTCAGTGATCCATCTTTGACAATGGATTGATGTAGAGCCGAAACGTCTTGTCCCGATGGCGGCGAATCGCGAAAGTCCCGTTTTCCTTCTCGCTGACCAGGCGATCGTAAAAAGCGCGGTCCAGGACGGCGAGTTCCGAGACCGTCTTTCCTTCATATTTGCCAAAGTCGATGATCACGTTTTTTTCGTCGATGACGCCCGTGATCGGGCTTCCATTCGTCGAACTCATTGGTCTCCCCCTCGCGCGGGCGACTTCTTATAGCCCGTGCGTTATGAATTCGAGTCTAAACGACACACTGAGCGACTTTCAACTAGATCCCGGGATCCCGGCGGCTGGAATGGCTGGAGCCCAAGGGCCGAATAAATCGCTTTAGGAAGCAGTGAGCCGTCGAAATCTCATAGAGCTTTCCATTTCACCTTTATGTTATACCGCTCACCATGTGCGGCATCGTCGGTCTGATCGGAGCTCCCGAAGCATCCCGGGAAGCCTTTCTTGCGTTAACCACTCTGCAGCATCGCGGCCAGGACGCGGCAGGAATCCTCACATACAATACGGACGGCTTTCACCGGGTGAAGAACCTCGGGCTGGTTGATTCAGTCTTTAACCGCGAGAACATGGCAAGCCTCACAGGCAGCATAGCGGTCGGCCATGCCCGATACGGGACGATCGGTAAGGGGGACCTGAACGAGGTTCAGCCTTTCCTCCTGAGCTATCCCTTCGGTCTGGGTATGATTCACAATGGAAACATCGTGAACGTCGAGGAGCTGCGCCGGGATCTGAAGGTCCGAAGCAAGCGGCATGTCCTCACTCATTCGGATACCGAGATTCTGATGAACGTTTTCGCGGATCATCTGGTTCGCGCGCATGCGCAGAGCCCGTCTCAAGGGCAGGGTCCCGCTCACGCGCAGGGCTCCACTGATGAGAACGAGACCTCCGATGAGAACGAGACCCCCGAGCTGACCTTCGAGCACATTTGTGCGGCGGTGCAAGGGATCTTCAATCAAGTGAATGGAAGCTACAGCATCATTTCGGTGATCGCCGATCATGGCCTCGTCGCGTTCCGCGATCCCCATGGGATTCGCCCGCTAATCTGGGGCGTGCGGCCCGGAAAACGCGCGAACGACCAGGCCACGAGCTCCCTTCCCACGGGAGAGCAGCACATCGTGGCCTCCGAGAGCGTGGCTCTCTCGTTTCTCGGCTATGACGTGGTGAAGAATCTCGAGCCGGGCGAGGTGCTTTTCATCGATACGAAGGGCCAGGTGCACACGCGGGTGCTGGAGCACCGGAAGCGTCGGCCCTGTATGTTCGAATGGGTTTACTTCGCCTCGCCTGAGTCGGTGATCGACAATGTGCCGGTTTATGGCACCCGCATTCAGCTGGGCAAGAGCCTGGCCAGGCTCCTGAAGGAGCAGATCAAGGAACGCGGAATCGAAGCCGATATCATCGTGCCTGTCCCCGAGACGTCGCGGATCGCTGCGATCGCGTTGGCCGAAGAGCTGGGAATTCCCTATCGCGAGGTGCTCATCAAGAATCGATACATCAAGCGCACGTTCATCCTCGATTCGCAGGACAAGCGGCAAAGCGCGGTCAGTCTGAAGCTTTCGCCCGTGCGCTCGGAGATCGAAGGCAAACGCGTCATCCTGGTGGACGATTCGATCGTTCGCGGCACGACCTCGAGGAAGATCATCGATCTGGTCCGCCGCGCGGGCGCGTCCTCCGTGTATTTCGTATCGACTTGCCCTCCGATCCAATATCCCTGCTATTACGGAATCGACTTCCCGATTCGCGAGGAGCTGATCGCCTATGGCCGTACCGAAAAGGAGATCGAGAAGGATCTGGGCGCGGACGCGGTGATTTACCAGGATCACGAGGGCCTGAAACAAGCGATTCTCGAAGCTGGCCGGAGCGGCTCTCCGGTTGGAAAGGATGCCGGTGCCAGCGGCGCGCCGTTCGAGCGCCCCTGCATGGCCTGCCTGGATGGGAAGTATCCAACGGATGTGACCGCGGCGGGAGCGCGTTTCGCGGCCGCCCGGACCGCTCATCGCGAAGCGAGCCTGGCGAGAACCGAGGGCTCCCGCAAACGATAGGGGACCCGGATGAATTCCATCGCGCAACTTCAGACGCTTTACAAAGGCTCAGTCAAAGATCTTCTAGGCCCAGTGCAGACTCCGAGTGGCGAGCCCGCCGTGGTCTTCAATTACACTGACGCCTATTCTGTTTTCGATTGGGGCAAGATGCCTGATCCGCTTCCCAGCAAAGGCGAGGCGCTGGCCACGCTCGCGGCCGATTGGTTCGAGCGCTTGGAGCGGCCTGAGACCTGGGTCGAGTTTTCCCGTTCCGCGGAGGCGCTCAGGCTTCGAAAGGCCAGCCGCTTCGGCGCGCTCTTCAACGAGCTGGGGGAGCGTCTCCAGAAGGAAGGGCTTCGGACTCACTATCTGGGATCGCTCGAGAGCCAGGACCAAGGGGTTCTCGCCAAGCCGCTGCGCGATTGCAAGCAACCCGTCAAAAGCCTGCTCGTTCGACAGGTATCGGTCGTGAAGCCGCAGATGCGCCAGGTGATGGGACGAGCCGTCCCGGATTACCTTTTGACCCGACAATCCCCTTTGCCTCGCCTGATTCCGCTCGAAGTGGTGTTCCGCTTCAGTGTTCCGCCCGGAAGCTCCCTGGCTTCTCGTTTGGAGCGGGATCCGACTTATCTGGTGGAGCGTGGTTTCAGCGATACCAGCGTCCAGGTGGGCAAGAGTTGGGATTTTCCTGTGCTTGAGATGTTCACCAAGCTGGAGGAGTCCGATCGCCCGGTGGCACTCACGGAGGCTTTGGCGATCGCGGGTGTTTCGGCCGAGCTGCTTCAGGAGGTGCTCTTCAAAACCGCATGGGTCGCGGCGCTGCTTCGCGCTCAGTGCGCGGAGCGGGGACTCGAGCTCGCTGACGGAAAGCTCGAGTGGGCGGTGGACGAGAACGGGCAGTCGCTCCTGGTCGACGCCATCGGGCCTGATGAGCTGAGGATTCTCAAAGGCGGCGTTCAGCTCTCGAAAGAGTTCTTGCGCGCGCATTACCGGACGAGCGCGTGGTACCTGGCGGTTGAACGCTCCAAGGAGCAAGCGGAGCTCGAAGGCGTGAACGACTGGAAGCGCTTCGTGAGACTGTCGCCCGCGCCGTTGCCTGCTGATCTCAAGGAGCTGGGCAGCCAGATGTACCGCGCGTTGACGAATGCGCTGACAGGAAAAAAATGGTTCCCCAATGCCTGGAGCCTCGAAGAGGTGATCACCCGGATCGAAGCCATGGAGGAACGCTCATGAAGCAGCGATCCGTGCTGGTGATCGGCTCCGGGGGGCGTGAGCACGCACTGGCGTGGAAGCTGTCCCAATCCCCGCAAGTGAAGCGGGTGGTGGTGGCTCCCGGCAACGATGCCATGGATCCAGCCTGGGAGTGCTGGCCTGTGAAGCTGGCTCAGGGCAAGCCGGCGTTCAATGAGCTGGCCTTGAAGGCGCGCGACGAGAAGATCGATTTGGTGGTCGTGGGGCCGGATAATCCATTGGCGGATGGGATCGTGGATACGATGCAGGAGGCGGGGCTCACCTGCTTCGGGCCTTCGGCGTCCGCTGCCAGGATCGAGGCGAGCAAAGCCTTCGCCAAAGAAGTGATGAGTGGAGCCGGCGTGCCGACCGCCCGATACAAAACGGTGGGCTCGCTCGAGGAAGCGCGGGCGTTTCTGAGCTCCGCGCCTTGGGGCGCTGGTTGGGTCATCAAAGCCGATGGCCTCGCGTTGGGAAAAGGCGTGCAGGTTTGCGTGGAACGTGAAGAAGCGCTTCGCGCCGCGGAACAACTGATTCTCATCAGCGGGAGCTTGGTCATCGAAGAGCGATTGGTGGGTGAGGAGCTTTCTTGGATGGCGTTCTGCGATGGCGAACGCTGCGCGCTTCTCGAGCCCGCGCGTGATTTCAAGCGGGTGGGGGATGGGGATCAAGGCCCCAATACGGGAGGCATGGGAGCGTTCAGTCCGGTGCCTGGCGTTCCGGAAGGCTTTGCCGAGCGGATTCGAAACGAAGTCTTCTTGCCCACGCTTCGCGAGCTGGCTCGGCGAGGCGCTCCGTTTCGCGGGCTGCTTTACGCGGGCCTGATGGCGGACTTCGCGCGCGATCGGTATTGGGTGCTGGAGCTCAACGCCCGCTTTGGGGACCCTGAAACGCAGGTGCTGATGCCGCGAATCGTGGACGACCTCTACGATTGGTGCGAGGCTTCGGCCTTGGGCAAGCTGGATCGGTTGCCTTCGCGGGTCGGCTTCTCCAGCGAGTCTGCGGTGGTCGTCGTGGGCGCGGCGAAAGGCTATCCCGAGAACCCGGAAAAAGGCGCGGTGATCCGAGGTCTTCAACCCGCTTCTCCGGCTGGCGGGGAGCTTCATTTCGTGGCGGGAGCGAGTCGACGCTCGACCGGGGCGGCTCCGGAGTGGGTAACTTCAGGCGGGGGTGTCTTCGGGGCAGTCGGGATGGGAAGCTCCCTGGAGGACGCGCGTAAGGCGGCTTACCTCAGCATCGAGCGAGTGAGTTTCGAAGGGATGCATTACCGCAAGGACATCGCCCTGGCGGCGGCTCAAAAGGAGCAGGGATGATCCCGGTCGCGGTCCTGGCATCAGGGCGAGGAAGCAATTTCGACGCGATTCTCGCGGCCATCCGTCAAGGGAAGCTGGATGCCCGCGTGGTCGCGCTGGTCTCCGATCAGCCGTCGGCTCCTGTGCTTCAAAAAGCCACAGCCGAAGGGATCGAGGCGATCTGCGTGCCGGGGCTCGGCAAAGAGCGCCGCGAAGAGCACGAGCGTGAGATCCTCAAGCGCCTGGGGCCTTTTGCACCGCGCTTTTTGGTCATGGCCGGGTACATGCGGATCGTGACTCCGGTTCTCATCGAGGCGTTTCGCTCCGAAAGAGGGTACTCCCGGGTCACGAATGTCCATCCTTCGCTCCTTCCCGCGTTTCCGGGCGTGAAGTCTTATGCGCAGGCGTTCAGTCACGGAGTGAAGGTGGCCGGAGTCACCGTGCATTTGGTCGAGGAAGAGGTGGATAGCGGTCCCATCTGTGCGCAGGAGGCATTCTCCATTGGAGATTGCTCCTCGGCGGAAGAAGTGGAGCGACTGGGACTGGCGATCGAGCATCGCCTGTATCCCGAGACGCTCAGCTGGGTGCTTCCCGAGAAGTTCGAAGTGGTTCAGAGAGAAGGGAGGGTTTGTGTTCGCAAGAGTTGAAGTCGCCATGAAGCCAGAGTACGCGGATCCAGCGGCCGATGCGTTTTTGCGCAAACTCCAGCTGGCGCACCCTGATCTCCGAAGCAAGGTGCGATGGGCCAGAATGATCGACACCTACCTGTTGGATCTACCTTTGCCTCGTGAGGAGATGATCGCGGCGATCACCGAGGTTTTTTGGGATCCGGTGCTGCATTGGGTGTTTACTGGAGGCCTGATTCCGTCGGTCGCGGGCAAGCAGGGCGGGCTGAATGACCTGATGGACGCTTCGCCGAACCGTCCCGGAAAATTCTGGTGCATCGAGAAGAAATACCGCGGGGGCGTGACGGATAACGTGGGACGAACCACGCTCGAGGCGTTCGAGATCGTTCGCGGCGAAAGCCTTCCGGAAGGGCGCGCGTCCAGCGGCGCGATGATCCTGCTCGAAGGGCCGGACCTCAACGAGGACCTGCTGGCCGTGATCGCGCGCGACGTGTTCTGCAACGAGCTGATCGAGGCATGGAACCTACTGCTCGAGCCGGAGATGAAAAAGATCGATCGCTTCAACCAGGAACGCGTGAAGCGGGAGATCCCACGTGTTCACCTCAGATCCGACAAGAAGACCGCGGACCAGGTCGAAACGATCCGGCTTCACGGCTTGACGGACGAGCAGCTCGTGGAGCTCAGCAAGAGCAGCCTTTGGGCGCTCTCGTTGGAGGAGATGCATGCGATCCGCGAGCACTTCAACGATCCCAAACAGCAGGGCAGGCGCCGGCTCTACGGGCTGAATGATCCCACCGACGTCGAGATGGAAGTGATCGCCCAGACCTGGTCGGAGCACTGCAAGCACAAGATCTTCGGCGGCAAGTTCGATTACGTCGATACCTCGGGCGAGGACAGGGGCATTCCAAGCGTCGTCGACGGTCTTTTCAGGACCACGATCGCCGGAACGACGGCTGAGCTTCCGAAGCCTTGGCTGCTCTCGGTCTTCGAGGACAACGCCGGGATCGTGGCCTTCGATGAGAAGGACGCATTTTGCATCAAGGTCGAGACCCATAACAGCCCTTCGGCGCTGGATCCTTACGGCGGGGCGCTTACGGGAATCGTGGGAGTGAATCGCGACATCCTGGGCTGCGGCCTTGGGGCGAAGCCGATCTTCAATACGAACGTGTTCTGCCTGGCTGAGCCTGACTACGCCAAGCCTCTTCCGGAGCGATTGCTTCATCCGCGAAGGATCTTGGATGGAGTGCGCAGGGGAGTGGAGCATGGCGGGAACAAGAGCGGAATTCCGACGATCAATGGCGCCCTCTGTTTCGACGACCGGTACCTGGGCAAGCCCCTGGTTTACTGCGGAACCGGCGGTTTCATGCCACGGCAAAGCGCGGGGCGGCCCTGCGAGCTGAAGGAAGTGAAACCCGGCGACCGCATCTGCATGGTGGGCGGAAGGATCGGCAAGGACGGGATTCACGGCGCGACGTTCTCCTCGCTGGCGCTGGACGAGAGCTCGCCTGCGACCGCGGTTCAGCTCGGTGACCCGATCACCCAGAAGCGCATGTTCGATTTTCTGCTCATTGCCCGCGACCGGGGGCTGTACAGTTCCATCACTGACAATGGCGCCGGCGGCCTCTCCTCCTCGGTTGGCGAAATGCGCGAGGACACCGGCGGTTTCGAGCTGC
>CAYNDM010000035.1:0-7838 GCA_964395265.1 uncultured Bacteriovoracaceae bacterium | reverse complement strand
CCAGATCACCGAGACTGGCAGGGCGGATTTCCTGCTCGAGGCACGGGATCTGGGGCTTTTCCGAGGAATCACCGACAATGGAGCTGGGGGGCTTTCGTCTTCGGTCGGCGAGATGGCTCGCCTTTCGGGCGGGGCGCGAATGGACGTGAGCAAAGCCAAGACGAAATACCCTGGCCTGAAGCCCTTCGAGCTGGTGGTGAGCGAATCCCAGGAACGGATGACAGTCGCTGTTCCACCTGAGAAGATGGATCTTTTTCTGGAGCTCGCCGAGCGCCGCTCGGTGGAAGTCAGCGATCTGGGGTACTTCACGGACCTGGGCTCGTTCGACATTTTTTACGGTGACGTCGCGGTGGCGAGCCTCGATCTGGAGTTTCTCCACAAAGGAGCTCCGCGGCTCGAGATCCGGGCCGAATGGTCCGGGCGCCCAAGCCCGAAACCCTCGGACTGGGACCTCTCGTTCAGCAAGGACGGCGGACAGATGCTGACGTCGCTTTTGGGGAGGCCCAATATCGCCTCGAAAGAGTGGATGATCCGGCAGTACGACCATGAGGTCCAAGGCACTTCGGTGATCAAACCGCTCCACACGGCGGGCCTGTTGTCCGGTGGCCCGGAGATCTCCTTCAGCGGACCGAACGATGCCGGCGTGGTGAGACCCAGGCCTGGCTCTGCCATGGGAATCACGGTGGGTTGCGGCCTGAATCCCAAGCTCTCCGATGTGGATGCCTATCTGATGGCGCAGTCCTCGGTCGACGAGGCCGTGCGAAACGTCATCAGCGTGGGCGCCGAGTACGGGACACCCGAATCGGTGATGGCCCTGGTCGATAATTTCTGCTGGCCCGATCCGCTCAAAGACCCGGCAAAGGCAGCCGCATTGGTCAGAGCCTGTTTCGGGCTTCGAGACGCGGCGCTGGCTCTGGGCTTGCCCCTGGTTTCAGGCAAGGACAGCATGAAGAACGACTATCGCGGGAGACTCGACGGCCGGGAGATCCACATCTCCGTTCCGCCCACGCTCCTGATCACCGCCGTCGCCCGTGTGAAGGACGTGCGGAACGCGCGGACTTCGGATTTCAAAGGCGCCGGGGATGCGATCTATCTGCTCGGCGGAAAGCAGTTCGGCCTTCTGGGCTCGGAGCTCCAGTCCATGACAGGGAAGCTTCCTGGCCAGGCCCGCAGTGGTGAGCCCGACTGGGAGCTGGCCCGCCGGGTCTATAGCTGGCTTGGAGGAGCGACGGGTTGCGAGCAGGAGCGGCTTCGTTCTCTCCACGATGTTTCTGAAGGCGGTGTGGCCGTCGCGGTCGCCGAGGGGCTTCTGGCTCGCGGGTTTGGAGCGACCATCGAAGTCGAGAGCGGCTCCGCCGGAGAGGATCCTTGGGAGTTCTGCTTCGGCGAAGGGTTTCACTCCTTTGTCACGACCATCGAATCGCTTTCCTGCCAACACATGGAAAACGAATGGGCGCAAAACGGCGTGCCTTTTCTCAGGATCGGAACGGTTAGCCCCGCTCCGGCGTTGACTTTTCGATGGAAAGGGCCTGAAGGAACCTCTCAATGGAGCGTCCTGGTCGAACGCCTGCGTTCGGCTTGGCGCAAGGAAGGATATTGGGAATGAGCCTCGGAAAACCAAAGACCCTGGTGATTACCGGGGACGGAATCAACTGCGAGACTGAGACCGCCGAAGCGTTCGCGATCGCCGGCTTCGACGTGGAGATTCGCCATCTGAACGATCTGATCGCCGAGCGCTTCTCTCAAGACCATTTGCTGACCCGGTATCGAGTTCTGGCCCTGCCCGGCGGGTTTTCATTCGGTGACGATTTGACTAGCGGAAAGGTCCTGGCGCTGAAAATCCAACACGGGCTCAAATGGGATCTGCCGGCTTTCGCGGAGGAAGGCGGATTGGTCATCGGCATCTGCAACGGCTTTCAGGCATTGATCCGCATGGGAGTCTTCGGCAAAGGAGTCTCGATCACTCAAAACACCCAAGGTAAGTTCATCAATACCTGGGTCAAGGTCACTCCGAACGGAAAGAAGTGCGTCTGGCTCAAAGGTCTCGGAACGTTGGATCTTCCCATTCGCCACGGCGAGGGCCGGATTGTGATCGCCAGCGATCGCCGGCTCGAGACGCTCGAAAAACTCGAGCGCCAGGGCGTGACCTGCTTGAAGTACGACGCTGATGTGAATGGCAGCGAGGATCGACTCGCGGGACTTTGCGACCCGAGCGGCCGCATCTTCGGACTGATGCCGCATCCGGAAGCATTCGTGCGGTGGACGGCGCATCCAGAGTGGACTCAGTCTCCAGGGCGGGCCAGCTCGCCAGGTCAGGGGCTGGCTCTCTTCGAGAACGCTTATCAAGAGGCGATCCGCTCGTAGGTTTGCGCTCGCCTTTCATGGGTGAGTTGATCTGGGAATTCAGTTTTTTTTCGGAACGGACATCCTGTCCTTCTTTAGCGCTGCAGGTACGGTTTGGGAGTTGGAGAGAGCCAGGAGTCGAGAGGGGAAAAGGTCATGTTGAAGATTCGACGGGCGTTATTGACGGTTTCGGACAAGAGCAAGCTGGTGGAGCTGGGACAGGCTCTTCAAGGTGCTGGAGCGGAGCTCGTGGCGACGGGACGCACGGCTTCGGTCTTGAAGGAGGCAGGGCTGCCGGTGGTTCCCATCGAAAAGATCTCTGGGAGTCCCGAAGCGTTTCAGGGAAGAATGAAGACTTTGTCTTTCCCCGTGTGCAGCGGCATCCTTTATCGGCGTGGGGACGCAAGCGACGAGAACGATCTGCGGAAGCTTGGCCTTCAAGCAATCGATTGCGTGGTCGTGAACTTCTATCCGTTCGAGGCGGCTGCCGCGAAGGAGGGGATCAGCCGCAAGGAGCTGATCGAGGAAGTGGATATCGGCGGGCCGACTCTCGTCCGCGCCGCGGCCAAGAACTCGCCAGATGTTCTGGTGCTCACGGACCCTGCTCAGTACGACGGCGTGATCGCCGAGCTGAGGAGCGCGGGCGGGGTCAAGGGCGAGACCGTGGAGGCGTGTGCTTCGGCGGCTTGGGACCGGATCCTGGCCTACGATTCTGCGATCGCGCGGCGCTTAGGATCGCGGCAGATCCAAAGGCTTCGCTACGGCGAGAACCCTCACCAGAGCGGAACCGTGGAGTTCGACGCCGATGCTCCGATCGATTGGGGCGGCAAGCTCACGTCGGCCGAGCTTTCGTATAACAACATCCTGGATCTGACGGCTGCGTATGGGCTGGCCAGCGATCTGCTCGAGATCGATCGCGGATCGACCGGCGTGGTGATCGTGAAGCACAACAATCCTTGCGGAGTCGCCATGGTGCCGAAGACGGCGTCTAACGCCCAACTGACGGCGCTCCTGCGGGCATGGGAAGGCGATTCAGTGTCCGCGTTCGGGGGAGTGTTGGTATTCACGGATCCGATCGAGGAGGCGACGGCTCAGTGGCTCGCCGAGCGTTTTGTCGAGCTGGTCGCGGCGCCGGGGCTGACAGCGCAATCGGGACCGCTCAAGATCCTTTCAGCCAAGAGAAAGAATCTCAAGGCGGCGGCGATCCGGCGTTTCGGTGAAATGCCTCGTGAGACTGAGACGCGGGTGCCTGGCGGAGTGCTTCGGCAAAGCGCGGACCTGGGATTGAAGGAAGCTCTTCGAGTCGTGACGAAGCGAGCCTGGCCTTCTGGGCAGGAGAACCTCACCCGTTTCGGGATCGCGGTGTGTCGGGCTCTCAAGTCCAACGCCATCGCCATCGTTCGGGAGCTCAAAAGCGCGCCCGGAGTTTATCAGCTGGTGGGCGCCGGGCAGGGGCAGCCCAATCGAGTCGAGGCGCTCGAAAAGCTCGCGATCCCAAGAGCCGAGAGCGTCCTTCGCGCGAGCGAGGGGTCGCTGGGCGAATGCATCCTGGTGAGCGATGCCTTCTTTCCGTTTCGGGATACCGTCGATGCGGCTCACTCAGCAGGGATTCAGCTCATCGTTCAGCCGGGCGGAAGCATGCGGGACCAGGAGAGCATTGACGCCTGCGACGAGCATCAGATGGCGATGGTGTTCACCGGAGTGCGGCACTTCAGGCATTAGGAGTCAGCTAAAGCCGCGGAAAGGTTTGTACCCTCGATCGAGGACACTGGTTCGAACCAGCAGCTTTATTGCACCGCGGGGTTCGCAGCGCAGACGCCTTCTTCGAGCGTCGGAAGCCCCAGCAGCTGGCGTCGCCGGGCCATGAGCTCGAGCATGTCGGACCGCGGTAGCTCGCGCGGGTTGATGATCTGACCGTCGAGGATCGCCAGTTCTCTCGCGTAGCAGCTCTTCGTTTGGAGCTCGCGCTGCTCCAGATGCGCGATGAGGCGAGCCTCCCAGATCTTGGTCTTGTCCAGCGGACGAACGACCAGCCGGTCATAAGCTTTGCGGATCAGGCTTCCCGCGCCCGGGATCAGACGGGATCCGAACTCTACGGAAAGGGTGGTGATCTCGGTCTTCAGGCGCTTCTCGCGCTCGGCATCGGGTGCTCCGTAATCCACGCCGCGGATGGGCCCACGCTTTTTGGAGTGGGATCTCCCCAGCAAGAACAATCCCGTCGAGCCCTCAGGCGAGAGCCCTGTCGCGAACCGTGAATTGAGAGAGGTGACTTGCCAGCGATGATCCGCGAGCCAATTCAGGGATTTCTCACCTTGCTTGTTTTCATCCTTTCTCGTTCCGCGCCACTTCGAGCTGGGCTTTTTGAAAATCCATTTCCACGCGGAGAAGACCCCTGCTTCGGCTAGGATCATGCTGACGGCCGCGTGGACTCCGTCTTCCTCGCTTAAGGAATCGAAGCCGGAGATCGGTTCGCCGTTGGCGGCGGAATTGAGCATTTCGTAGGCCATGGCGTTATGGGATTTCACCAGCATCGAGCGATAAGTGAAGTACCGATCCATCGCGGTGCCGATCAAGGCAGAAACCACTGGGACGGTCGGGATCTGGTCCACAGCGAACGAGATGGCTTTCTGATACAGGGACCAGGCGATCTCGCGGTAGAGGATCGCACGCGTGGAAGAGAGATCGGCGATTTTCCGGGGCCGGGTGACTTCGAGGGATGAGGAAGAGGACGCCGAGAAATAGATCGCGTAGCTCCCGTCCTCCTGTCGCACGAAATGGAATTGCCTGAGGAACTCGAGGATCGAGATCCTCCGCTCCTCGACGGTCTCGACGGCGTTCTCGCCTTCTTCCTTGAGTTTTTGGTATTTCTTTTGTTTTTTCACCAGAGGCTCGAAAGCGATGTCTCCCAGAGTGAATTCGGCGGGAGGCTCGGAGGCCGAAGCCAGCTGCACGCGATCCTGGGCCCAAGGAACGCTCTTCCACCAGTTCGCAGGCAGCTCGTCGATATAGCCCCCGCGTGATTCGGAGCGGGAGAGCGCATTGGCAGCCTCTTCGCCCAGCTCGGCGTCATCGTGGTCCTCGGCCTGCTGGGCCGCATTTCTGAAAAGCTCCACCAACTCGTTTTTGGTCGTGCCTCGCGTGCCGACCGTACCCAGCTTCAGTCGACTTCTCAGGTCCGGATAAGAGAGATCGTAAATCGCGATCAGGTCGCCTTCGGCATCCAATGCTCCGGCCCAACGGTGACCCAAAGCGCGCCAGCTTTTGGCATCTTCGTAATTGGACGCGGCTGCGATCACCTCTTTCGCGTCCTGAGGCATTTGATCATCCGAAGCGTAGGCGGAGTCACTGAGAGCAACGGGCATCCAAACGAGCTGCATCCAGCACAACCCGATGAGTACTGCGCCTGCCGAGTTCTTGAAAGCCATGAGTCCCCCGATCGAAACGGTTTTACTACCAGGCAGCTTATGCCTGCTCGCAACGAATGTCAGCAGGATTTGCTCACGAGCTTGGGGCAGAGTCGGGACAAGGCAGTAGAGGCGGTGCACGGTGTTCGCGCTGCCTCGCGCATTCGAGGCTCGGCCCGCTCCTCTGGTTGCACGGGCTGCGAGCGGCGGATATGAATAGCCCATGGCAGCCATCAATTACGAACAGGCTGGCGTGAATCGCGCCGCCGCGGATCAACTAGTCGACAAAATCTCCGCGCTCGCGAAGGCCACGAAGAATTCGCGGGTGAAAGCTTCGATCGGAGGTTATGCCTCGCTCTATGAGCTCGACAAGAAGCGTTGGCTCGCGGCTTCGACCGACGGGGTCGGGACCAAGCTGAAGCTCGCGTTTCACCTGAATCGCCACGATACGATCGGCATTGATCTGGTTGCCATGTCGGTCAACGACCTTCTCTGCGTGGGCGCCGAGCCTCTGTTCTTCCTGGATTACTTCGCCACAGGTCGGTTGAATCCCGGGGTCGCCGAAAGAGTCCTCGCTGGGATCGTCGAAGGCTGCAAGCAGGCCCGATGCGCGCTGGTCGGTGGCGAAACCGCCGAGATGCCGGATTTCTACGCCGAGGGGGAGTACGACCTTGGGGGCTTCGCGGTGGGTTTCGTGGAGCCTAAGCGAGTCCTGCCCATGAAGGACATCCGCCCAGGGGACGCGCTCATCGGAGTCGCGTCGAGCGGCTGTCACAGCAACGGCTACAGCTTGCTCAGAAAGCTCCTGGCGGGAGAGCCGAATCATCTCAAGATGGCCGAGGAGCTCCTAACGCCGACCCGTATCTATGCCAAGGCCCTGATGCCGCTTCTGGAGGCGCGGGCGCTCAAGGGATTGGCTCATATCACCGGTTCGGGTTTCCTAAATGTGCCACGGATCTCCGAGAAAGTGAGCTACGAGATCCAGTTGCCCGCTCGTTCGGAGCTTCCTCAAGTTTATGAGTGGGTCCGTGAGAAGAGCGGTCTTCAGCTCGATGAGCTCGCCCAGACCTTCAATTTGGGCATCGGAATGGTGCTGGTGCTCCCACCCCGGAAAGTTTCTGATACCCTGAGAAAACTCAAACGCGCGGGTGAGCGGGCCTGGGAGATCGGGCGAGTCGTGAAGAAACGGTCTGGCAAGCCCTCCGAAGTGCATCTCAGCGAAGAAGCCGGTTCGGTCACTCTGGTGTACTGAGGGCGCCGGCCAGAAACGGCGATGTAGCCAGAAACAGTGATACGGCCAGGAACGGCGATGAAGATGAAATTTTTGACTCCTGAAATCCGCGAGAAACTGAGCGGCCTTCGACCTAGGGCCTGGCTCTGTATTGGCGCGGGTTTCGCGCGCGAAGAGCTCAAGAGCTCCTTGCTCTCCGAGGGCAGGGGCTTCGTCGCCGAGGCGGTGACTGGCTTGGATGAGCTCTGCCTGAAACTGATCCAAGCCTCGCGAGGCGGAGGCGCGATCCAAAAGGGTTCAGTGATTGGTCCTCTGGCTCGACAGGAGATTCTTCGCCTGTTGCTGGCGGAGAGCCGCATCAACGCTCGCATGCCCGAGTTGAAGAGGCTTCGGCGGCAAACCGGGTTTTTCAAGAAGCTCGATCGGGCGATTCAGGCAGGAAGGATGACCTTCGCGCACGAGGAAGAGGAGCAGGTGCACCTCGAGCGATTGCGCTCGCGTTTGGGTCCCAGCCCGATCCGCGATGAGATCCGAGCGTTGGCCCTAGCTTACGAGGCCTGGCTCGAAGGCTCGAGGCTCTGGGATCCGCCTCTGCTTTTACGCGAAGCGACTCGGATCCTTCAGGCAGGAGACCTGCCCGAGACCTGGCGAAGGCCCGAGGTGATCTATCATCTCACGGTTCAGCAGCCCGAAAGCCTGGAACAGTCCCTCTGGGAAGCGCTCGGGCGACAGGTGCCGGTGCGAAGGCTCGGGCCGCTCGAGAGCGAGGCGGCGGGAGTTGTCTCGAACACGAACTCTGCCTCGGACACGAACTCTGCCTCGGACACGAACTCTGCCTCGGACACGAACTCTGCCTCGGA
>CAYNDM010000034.1:11329-15319 GCA_964395265.1 uncultured Bacteriovoracaceae bacterium | reverse complement strand
ACATCACCTTGATCACCAGGTTCTCTTGCAGGAAATCCTTGGCATCGCCCAGCTGTTCCGACGTCAGCGCCACCTGTTCATAGTTGGCCTGGTTCATGAAGTGATAGCCTTCGGCATCGAAGAAAAAGTACTGCATCTCCTTTTCTTCGGTGTTGGCTTTGTTCACTTTGTCGCCGGACGTGATCGTCTTCTCGGTGACGTTCTGATTCAGCATGTTCTTCAGCTTGGTTCGAGTGAACGCGCGCCCTTTGCCGGGACTGACATGTTGGAAATCGACGATCTCATAAGGAGTTCCATCGATCTCGATCTTGAGACCTTTGCGAAACTGGTTTGTTGCGTACATAGAGGGCGGTCGTACCATGCCCCAAAAAGCCTAGCAAGTGACAGCGTCAACTACTCCTAGTCGCAGCGCATAACAATCGGTAGCGTTCGACCCTTTGAAGCATGCCTTGCAGAAGCTCGATCCGCTTCACCCAGTGACGGCGCACCAGCTCAGGATCCTCGTCGATCGCGGTATGGGCCGGCCGGACATCGAATTGCGGGACCGGCTCAGGCTGGGGGTCCGTCCTGAGAACCAGCGTTCCTTTCTCTTAGGCCTGCGCTTCGAGCTCCCGAACCAGCTCGGCGGTCTCCTCGTCTCCCGGGCTGAAATAGAGCAGCATCTTGAACGCGCCCAACGCCTCCGCCACTCGGCCCAGCATGAGGCAGGATTCGGCCAGAAGCCGCTGGGCAACCAGATTGTCCGGAACGTCCTGAATGATGGGGGTCAGCTCCGTGATGACTTCCTCATAAAGCTTCTTGTCGAAGAGAGCACGCGCCAAAGCGACCAGTCCTCCGACGAAATTGGGATGCACCTGCAGCCCTTCCCGGGCGATCTCGATGGCTTCGTCCACCAGGCCGGCCTTGCGGTACGCCTCCGCCAGCGGGGCGAAGACCCTCGAAGTCGGGTCCTCCTGGTACTTCTTCAGGTAGCTATAGATGATGGGCGAATAGCTCTGCTGTTTGGCGCTCATTTTCAACTGACTGAGAGGCCAGCCTCCTTCTCGTTGAGTATCCGGGGCGTGATGAAAATGAAGAGCTCCGAGCGCGAAGTCTCTTCAGCCTCGGATCCGAAGAACCACCCGATCAGGGGGATCTTTCTCAAAAACGGGAACCCCGCCTCGACCTTGCTCCTGCGCGAGGTATAGATCCCGCCGATGACCAGAGTCGCGCCGCTTTCGACCAGGACCTTGGTGGTCATGTTCCTGCGGCCGATGCCAGACTGGCTCGAGCTGATCGCCTGGGGGACGTCGCGCGAAAGATTGATTTGCATCAGCACGCTTCCCTCATTGGTCACCGTTGGCTGCACGTTCAAGCTGAGGTTGGCGTCCTGGACCGACTCGGTAGGCTGGGAGCCGACGCCCGCGATGAAGGTGGTGGTCGGAACCAGAACGGGCTCGCTCGAAAGGATGCTCGATGACTCTTTGTTGAGAACGACCGTCTTGGGCGAGGAAACGACCTTGACCTGATTTTCCCGCTCTCCGATCGAGAGAAGAGCGTTCAACCTTCGCACGCCGGGGATGAAGCTGATCGTGGGAGAGGCGCCAAGCAGCGCTGCATTGGTCTCACCGGCCGCCTCGCCGATGGCTCTTCCGGTCTCGAACGGAGACGCCGCGTCCCCGACCAGGCGATCGATCGGGTTGGCGCCCGAGAAGCTGGCGAAATGCTGGTTGCTCGAGAACGCCCCGATCCCGAAGCTCCCGTTCAATGTGTTCGAGAAACTTTCGGTGGCCTCGACGATCTTGGCTTCGATCATCACCTGAGGGGTCTGCGTATCGAGCAACTCGATGAGCTTCTGCATCTTATCGACGTTCTCCGGCGTGTCCCTGACGATGATGCTATTGGTCCTTTCGTCGGCCTGAACGATCGTGACCGAATCCGGACTAGTAGTGGCTCCGGCCGCCCCGGCCGTCGAGTTCCCGAAGCGCATGAGGATCGATTGCAGCTCACTGAGCTTCGCGTAGCTGATCGGGAAGAGCCGGGTCACGCGCGGCGCGCTCGCTTCAGCGGCCTGTTTGGCCTGGAGCTCGATCTGCTTCTCTTTGGCGAAGTTGGCCAAAGTGACGACCCGAAGGATGTTGTTGTTCCGCTCAGCGCCGAGCTGCTGAGTCTGAAGGATCAGATCCAGAACCTGATCCCACGGGACATCCACGAGCGAGAGGGAGATCTTCCCTTTGACATCCTCGCCCACGATGATGTTGAATCCGCTGGCCTCGCCCAGCAACCTGAACACATCCGTCAGCTCGGCGTCCTTGACCTGGATTGTGATCGGCTTTCCGACGAATTTCTTGGTCTTTTGCGATTGTTCGAAAGTGGCAGCGCCTTGATCCTCTCCGCTCGCGGCCGCCGTGCTTCCGGCTTGAGTGGTCTGCGCCACTTCGAGCTCGGTGCGCGCCACCGGACCTGCCCCTCCCGCGCCCGCCTGAGTGACCTGCTGGGATGAAGGGCTCCCGCCCCCAAAGCTGACCTGAAGAGTCCCGCCCGACTGCTGGATATCGGCCGCGACCGCTTTTCTCAGCTGGATCACGATCCGCGAGTCGTTCGTTCCGGTGACCCGATAGGGACTGATCAGGCTGACCGGGCTATCGAACGAGGAGGTGTCCAGCTTGCGCCTGGCATAGCTGGATAGCTCCGCTCCCTTGAGCTCGATCACGACCTGACGATCATCCGGATTCTCCACCTTCTCGAAGGTCAGGGGACCATCGGCGCTGATCGCAAGCTGGCTGACCCCATCGACGACCTTGAAGTCGATCGAGTTCACCCGGACCGCGGCGGCGGCTATCCCAATCGGAGCTCCGATCGCCAGGATAGCGGCGATGATCGAAGCGAACTTCCTGTTGCTATCAGTGAAACTCATTTTCACCTCCCCTGCCCGAAGACATCGTCTCCGAGCCCTGAATGTTTTTCCAAAATCGAGCTCATTTGCTTGGCGGCGGCTGAGTCGGAGTGCCTGCCCCTTGTCCTCCCGTGGCATTGGCATCCATATTGATCACAACCGTCACGTCCTCCTGCGACCCGAGGATATTGATCACGCGCTCCTTGACGAAGACCGCGTCTGAAGTGATCTTCGACACCACGCCGCTTCGCACGCCGATGCGTGTTCCAACCGTTACGAAGTAGGTCTTTCCGTTGGGTCCTTTCAGCATCGCCCGAAGGCGGCCGGTGCCCAGGATCACACCCGTCATCTTGAATTGGTCCGCGGCATATTTCTCAAGATCGTGCTTGTGCTCGCTCTCCGGCGTCTCGTTCTGCGGCTTTTTGAAAGGATCCCTGACGTTCCTCACGCTGGAGCCCGAATCGGCCGCGGCGCCGGCGCTTTCAGCTCCAGGAGAGCCCGTCGCCGCCCATGCGATGCCCTGCGAAGCGATCACCGCTCCCAGGAGTCCGGCGATTGAAATCGCGAACGCAGGCATCATAGGTTGGTCGCCCCTCCTCTGGCAGGGGTTCCCGGCAACGGCGCGGACGCCGGCGAGCCGCCGGCCTTCGCGATCTCGTCAGCTTTCGATCCCTGGTAGCGATAAGCCTTGATCTCGATTTTTCCCGAGAGCGCGACGAACGGAGTCGAGGATGACCCCTCGGTCTTCATCTCGAAGTTGTCGACTCGAATGATGCGCTCCAGGCTCGATAGCCTCTCGAGATAAACGAGAAGCTGCACGAACACTCCTTTGAACTCCAGCTCGAAAAGCTGCTCTCCGTAGAACTCGCTCTGCCTGAAGTCGGTCGGCTTGATGCGGGTCACGGTCAAGCCCACCTTCCTGGCTTCGGTGACGACGAGCTTGATCAGCTCCGGGATATCCAGCTCTTCGGAGAGGATCGTTTTCATCTCGTCGAGCTTCGACGCCATCGCGCGAACCTCGGCGCGCTTGGTCTCCAGCCTTTCCAGGAATTTGTAGAGCTCCTTGAGCTTCGTCTCGGAGGCCGCGTTCTGCTCCTTGAGCGCCTGGACCTCGC
>CAYNDM010000034.1:0-11319 GCA_964395265.1 uncultured Bacteriovoracaceae bacterium | reverse complement strand
ACCTCTCATTGCTTTATCATGCGAGGCTTGTCGGCGTTCGAAGTGAACGCCCTGTCGTCGTAGCCGAAGTAGATCGCCGCGGCCAAAGCCAGCGGCACGATCGGGACCTTCGCGATAATCTCGTTGAGCTTCTCCCCCACCGGTGTCCTTCCCTTAAAAGGTCGCCCTTCGTTTCGCAGAAATCTCGAAGCTCGCCACGTCCTCGTCCGTGCTGGCAAGGGCCTGGTTCTGAGCTCCCGTGTTGGTCCTCTCAGTTCCCTTGAGCTGGACGTCCATGAACATGGCGCTCTCGCCTATCGCCTTCATGAAATCCGAAATCACCCCGAAGCCCAGCGAGTTCCCCTTGAACGTGACCTCTCCCTGTTTGATCGTGAACTCTGTCAGCCAAACGTTCTGGGGAATCGCGCTCGAGAGGACCAGCAGGACCCTCGGCGGGGTCTGGCGGTCCTGAATCAGCTTCTGGACGGTGTCGATCTTCGTCCTGATCATGAGCTCATCCGCCTCGAGCGCGGTCTTGATCTTCTCGGATTCCTTGGTCTTGAGGATCTGCGCCTCGATGCGGGCCTTCTCCGCATTCAGTGTCGCGATCTCGCCGTCGAGCCGTTCGAGCTCCGAGGCCTTGCGGCTCTCGAGGAGATACCAAGCGACGACGGTGGCCAGGATCAAGGCGCCGATCTTCGCGAAAGCCTTCGGATCGAGGCCGTCCAGACGGGCGTCGCGCGTGAAAGCCTCCAGGGTCCCGAGCGTGCCTGTCGCCGTGCCGGTCTTCGTCGTCTCGCTGACCACGGCCACGGGCTGCTTCTTGGTGGCGAGATTAATCTTGATCATCTGGCCCCCGCTCCAGCCCGCAGCGCCAGGCCGATCGGGATCGACGCGATCGGCGCGATGGCGGCGATATATTCCTGGGTGAAGATCTCGGGATCGTAAGAGCGCCCGTTGAAGGGATTCATCAGGCTCGTCGGCAGCCCGACGTTCTCCTCGATGATCCGGATCAAGCCGGGCATCTTCGATGTGCCTCCTGCCAGCAAGACCTGCGACACGGGAGCCCCGCTCGACGAAGCGTTGTAGAAGTCGAGCGCGCGCTTGATCTCCATCGCGAAGTTCTCACCCATGATGTGCATGAGCTCGCTGACCTCTTGAGGCATCCCGTTATTGTGCCCGCCGACCTTGAGAAGCTCGGCGTCGGCGTAGGAGATGTTCAAGTGCTTCTGGATCTCCGCCGTGAGGTTCCGACCTCCCATGGCCGAATCCTTCGTGAAAACAGGTACCCCTCCGCTGACGACGACCAGCTTCAGGCTGCTGGCGCCGATGTCCACGAGCGCGACGGCGTCCTCGGGAGAGGTCGGGTAGTTGGCTTCGTAGAGGTTCTGAAGAGCGAAAAAATCCACGTCCACGATCTTGGCCTTCAGCCCCGAGTCCTCGATGCAGCCCATGTAGCTCTCCAGGACGTTCTTCTTCACCGCGATCAGGAGCACGTCGGTCTCATGCCCTTTTCGCGAGAGCACCTGGAAGTCCATGACGACTTCGCTGACGTCGAACGGGAGATACTGCTCTGCCTCCCAGAACACCTGGTCCTGAAGCTCCCTCATGTTGGGGACTTCCAGTGTCATGCGCTTGATGATGAGCGAAGTACCCGACAGCGAGGTGCAGACGTTCTTGGTCTTGAGCTTGATCTGGTTGGTGAGCGTCTTGATGCTGTCAACGACGACGATCGGGTTCATGATCTCGCGATTGACGATGGCGTCTTCAGGCAGCTGCACGATGCCGAAGTGGATCAGCTTCCATGCCTTGCCTTCGCGCTTGAGCTCCACCAGCTTGATGGATGAGGAGCCGATGCTGAGCCCGACGGCCGTCCTCGGAGGCGGCATGACGGATTCGAGCAGGTCCATCAACCGGGACTTGATTTGTTCAAGCGCTGCTCCTGCCATGGAACAGATTTCTCCCCATCTTCCTAATGTCCGGAGATCGCCAAAGCGCGAATCAGCGCCACCTTGGACCCCATTGTAAAATTTTACAGGGTAGGCTTACAGGGTCAACTATTCAAAGGAAATTTCTGCCGACGGTCCCTTGAGCAGGAGAAGCGCCATGCGATCCGTCCGCTTTTCCGTCAGATCGTTGACAGGGGTGACGGCGAAGCCGGAGAGCGTCCTTCCGTTGAGCACCAGGCTGCTGCCCGCGAGGTAATCGTAGCAAAACGACTCGATCAGCCCCGGGATCCCCAACAACCTCCCGGTTTCGGCATCCATCAACTGGTACCCTCCGCGGGAGGCGCCCGAAAGCAAAGACCCCGCCCGCACCGCCTGCCAAGAACCGGATGCGCAGCTCTCGGCCTTCTCGACCACATAGGCCAGGCTGCGCGAGTCGGTGAAGCGGATCCTGTAAGAATGCTGGCTCGAGCCGGCTTCCCTCTTCAACCGGGAGAGCTCTTGCGCGAGAACGCGGACCGCCGAAAGCGAAGTCCATCTCGGCGACCGCTCCATGATCACGGGAACGGAGGACAGCAGGAGAAAAAGCACGCAGGTCACGGCGATCCAGAGCCATTTCCTCCGGCGGATCCGGTGCTCCACCTTTTCCCAAAGCTCGTAGTGCTTCCACTCGGATTGGGAGTATCTCTCTTCTGCTACGTCGGTATCGTAAATGGGAGCCATATCAGGTCGCCTAAAAGATAGTAATACAATGCTCCGATCACCAGGAAAGGTCCATATGGGATCGCAACCCCCATCAGGTTTTTCTCCTTCGAGAGAAGGCCGCCGGAGATTCCGACCACGCTGCCGATGACCGAGCTGGCGAAGATCACCGTGATCACCCCCTCGGGACCCAGGAAAGCGCCGAGCATGGCGAGCAGCTTGATGTCGCCCCCTCCCAAACCCGATCTCCCGGTCATCCGCTCGTAGAGCCAGGCGAAGAAGAAAAAGACTCCGAACCCGAGGGCGGCGCCCGCCAGTGAAAGAGGCCAGCCAGGCTCGCTGACCATCCACGACGTGGCCAATCCGATCGCGAGCCCGGGCAGGCTGAGCCGATCCGGGATGATGCGATGAGCGAGGTCGATGAAAGTGATGGCCACCAGAAGGGTCACGAAGGGCCAGTCGCGAAGGATCAGGGCCAATGACCAGCCGAACCTGATCTTGGTGGCCAGGAAAAGCAAGGCGGTCAGGAGCTCGACGACCGGGTAACGAACCGAGATCCTGCTCTTGCAGTGCCGGCACTTCCCTCGCAAGAGGAGATAGCTGAGCACCGGGATGTTGTCGTACCAGGCGATCTTCGCCCCGCACCCCGGGCAACGGCTTCGCGGATGAACCAACGACTGTCTTTCGGGAAGCCTGGCAATGATGACGTTGACGAAGCTGCCGACGACCAGCCCCGAAACCACCGCCAACGCATTCGTGTACCACTCCGGAAGGTCCGCCAACCGTTCAGGCCTCTCGCCGCTGGATCAGGATGCCCGCGAGCACGATGCAAACGGCGCAGATCACCAGCGCGTATGCGATCCCCGTCAGCAAGAACATCCCTTTGACGGGCATCCCGTAACTGACCAGATGCCCGAGGTTGAAATACTCCAGGTTGGGAAGCACCGAGGCCACTCCTCTCAGCAAGGCCTCGCCGATGGGCGACTCGATCTTTCCGGCCAGCAACCGGAGCTGGGAAACATTGTTCCCGACGAGGTAACAGCCCACCGAAAACACGACCGCGAGCGAGGTCGTGGTCCAGCTCGAAAAGAAGATCGCGAGAGCGGTGAGGACCCAGCTCTGGAAGAGGATCAGGACGAGCGCCGAGTAAAGCGTGGGCCCGATCAACCCGCCCCGGCCGTGAGCCTGGGAGACGATCGCGACGAGCACCATCGAGAGCAAGAGCCAATTCACCGTGAGGACCGCGCTGATGCCGAGGAACTTCCCGAAGATGAACTGCATTCGGGAGATCGGCCGGCTCAGCGCCACGAAAATCGTCCGACGATCGAATTCCTTGCCGATCATGCCTGCACCTATGAAGACGGCGATGACCGCGCATGAGATCCCCGTCGCCGAGAGTCCGAAATCCAGAAGGATGCGGTCCTGGCTCACGAAGCTCAGTCGCGCCCCGAGAAACCCGATCCCGAGAAGGAGCAGGGCGCACAGGAAGAAGTTGTACAGAACCTTGTCCCGGACGATCTCCAGGAACGTGACTCGACCGACCGCATGGGCGACCTGAAGGGTTTTCGGTTTACGCCATGGCTTTTGCATCTTTGTCCTCGAAGAAGTTCTCCAGCGACGGCCTGACCGGGGAGACGGAGAGAATCCGCGCGTTCTTCTCCACCAGATACTTCAAGCAGGAATCGAGCGAACCCTGGCCGCTGACCAAGGCCCGAACTCCGTCCGGGGTCTGCCGGATCGACGAAAGCTCCTTGCGTGACTCGAGAAGCGAGACGTCGATCCCGCTCACCAGGATCTCATTCTGGGAATCGCCGAGCCCGAGAAACTCGCCTACCGAACCGCAGCCGATGAGGCGCCCCTTCTGGATCAGCGCGACCTGGTCGCAGATCGCCTCGACGTCGGGAATGACGTGGGAACTGAAGAATATGGTGCGGCCCTCGGCCGCCAGCCTGATGATCAGCTCCCTCATTTCCTTTCGCCCCAGCGGATCCAGGCCGCTCATGGGCTCATCCAGGACTAGGAACTCCGGATCATGGAGGATAGCCTGCGCGATCCCGATGCGCTGGAGCATGCCTTTAGAGTATTTCTTGAGCTCGAGCTTCCTGGCATGGCTCATCCCGACGGCGCTCAGGACCTTGGGAATGCGGGCGCTCACATGGGATCTGGGAATCCCTGAAAGCGCACCGAAATAATAAAGGAGCCCCTCGCCCGTCAGATGCTCATGAAAATAAGGGCGCTCGGGAAGATAGCCGATCCGAGCGCGGGCCTCGGGCGTGAACGACTCGCTCCCACGCACCCGGATCGTTCCCGAAGTGGGCTTGCGAAGCCCGACGATGAGCTGGATGAGGGTGGTTTTCCCAGCTCCGTTCGCGCCGAGGAACCCGTAGATCGAGCGCTCGGGGATCGAAAAGCTGACGTCATGCAGGACCTGAACCTGTTTCATCCAGAAACCGACCCGGAAACATTGGTTCACATGAGAGATCTCTAGCAGCATGGCCTTAGTCTAACCCAAAGACTTTCTGATAGGGAGAAGTAGTCGTGATCCTGCCGGTCTCGTCGTTCAGCTCGAGGCGGCCACCCAGCGAATCGACGCCTGTGAAACCGGCCGATCGGACGAACTCGTTCCAGGTTCTTCTCGCGTTCTCGGCGGATCGGGGCAATCGCGTCCTCTCCAGAAACTCGGTGAGCTTCCGGTTCCAGTGATCCAGGTCGGCCGCCACGGTCAACGAGCGGAGCTTGGAGTCGTATTCCTTCTGGAGCTTCTCGTCCTTGGCTTCGTTCCTGAGAAAGCGCAGGAGCCGCAAGCCTACCTCATACTGGCCTCCCGGCTTTTGCAAGCGAGCGACGAGCGACGAGAGGTAAGCCGGCGCGTCCTCGTATGAAGAGGCCGTTCGAAACGCCTCGGCGGCGCTTGGCAGGTCCTGGAGTTCGAAGAGCTGCACGTAGGCCAGGTAAAGATAGACGAGCCACGAGCGTTGCCAGTACCTGGAACGGAACCCAGGGTCGGCATCCGGAAGGTTGAGGCGAATGTATCGATCCGCCTTCAGAAGCAGGTCGCGTGCGCCAGGACCGTCGTTCCGAACGATGGCGATCAACGACGCCCCGATCCGGTAGAGCTCCTCGAAATGCGGATCCAGGTCCGTAGCCAGGTCGAGCTCGTAATACATCCTCGGATGAGACCCCGGAGCGACATGCGAGATCCTCGGATCCGAGATGGTCCGCATCCAGAGCCAGTCCACCGTGGCCTGAAGATGGCCAAAGCTGAAAATCCTCACCAGCAGGGGATCCCAGCGAAGCTGGCTCTCCTCTTGCGGCTCGACCCAAGGGGTTTCATGACGGGCGACCTCGGCGCCCAGCAGGATCTGCAAGCTCAACAACCCGATCGCGGAAGCGGCGGACAGCGCTGCATTGATCCGTCCGTCTTGGACAGCATGGAAGATGGTCATTCCGGGACTCCGGGTCCCATTATCTCCGATCCAGAAATCAGCGCAAGATCTCGATCAGGGAGGAGGCGTGGGCGATGCGCATCGCAAGCGGAAAAGGCGATCCCTGGCGATATCCGCCAAGACGGGATCGGAGACGACGGACTCGGACTCGATGTATTTCAGGATGTCGCAGGAATCGATCATCACCTCGCCCAGGGCCGAATTGGCCGCTTCGCCCTGGATCGTCCCCGTGCCCATGGCGTGCTGCTGCTGGGCGCCCGGCGTATACACGACCCGAAGCTGGAACCGGATCAGGATGTACTCAGGAGGCGCGGCCCAGTTTCCCGAGTACGAACCGAAAGTCAGCGCTCCGATCTGGCCGCAGTCCGCTACGGCGGCCCCGATAGCGGTCAGCGAAGCGGGCTCGCAGACTCCGCGAAACTCGGTGACGAGCGCGAAGATGTGGCGCGCGTCCGGCACCGCTCCGGCGGGCGCGCGGTTCCCTTCCCTCGTGTAAAGAACCCGATCGGCCGAAAGATGATCCGGCCCTGAGATGGGCATGGGGATCGTCGCGGAAGGCTTATGAAGCTCGCCCACTTTTTTCGAGAACAACGTGAACGGCTGGAGCGAGGTCGGGCATTCGGAAGGCGCCGGCAGCGGGCCTTGGATCGGGTCCGAAGCGCCGCCGCCCACGGGAAGCCCCAGCACGCATCGAAGCAGCCTCTTGTTCCCCGCCAGGTTCACGCGCGGAGGCGAAGCATCGGGGATGACAGTTGAAAAATGCCCGCCTCCGGCCCTTGCTCCGGCGAACGCGGAATACGCGATCGCCTCGGGAGTGATCGCCTGCCGCTGCAGCTGGACCATGAGATCGTCGCGCGCGGCCGCCACGCGGGACTTGAACATATCTCGCTGGTTCTGGGCCATGTAGCTGGAGAGCGCCAGCATCAGGACCGCCGAGACCCCGATCGCGATGATGAATTCGACCATCGTGAATCCGCCCTCGTTTCGTGGCGGATCAAGTGATCGAGCCTGAATGAGCCAGCCCATCGCCTTCATGCTGCATCCATTGTCCCATCGCCCTGGCCACAATTCACTTGAAAATCCGCGCGCGACTGCGGCGCCGCGGACACGCTCGGCGCGAGTGTCAAAAATGCCACATCTACGGCGCTTCAAAGGCGCTTGAACTCGCCGCCCCCGCTGCTAAACTTATTCTTAAGATCATCCGATCTAGGAAAAACCGGAAGGAAGGACGTTTATGATCCAAAGACTCAAGACTCTCCGTCAGGAGGAAGGCTTCACGCTGGTCGAGCTGATGATCGTTGTGGCGATCATCGGTATCTTGGCAGCGGTCGCCGTTCCCAACTATCAGAAATACCAGGCGCGTGCCCGTCAAGGCGAAGCGAAGACTTCACTCTCCGCGATTTACACCGTCGAGAAATCCTATGTGGTCGAGCACAGCTCCTACTCGCAATGCATGGTCGACATCGGGTACCAACCTGAAGGAACCCAGCGCTTCTACACGCACGGATGGAACGCCGTGGTTGCCAACGGCTGCGGAAACGACGGCACCGCAAACTGCAACAACCACAACTGGGCCAACAATCCTGGAGCCGGCACCGCTTGCTCAGTCGCCAACCCCAACTTTCTGGCGACCTCGAAGGTCAACGCCACCCCGGCATTGCCGACGGCCGCCGACCTCAACTTGGCTGCGCCTAACGCTCCTCAAATCGATCAGGACTCGTTCCGCGTGAACGCCGCTGGCAGCATCTCGACCAGCAACCCCGCGTACGACACCTGGACGATCAACGATACGAAGGCTCTGGCAAACGTGACCAACGGTCTCTAATTCGTTTTCCAGCGAATTCGCTTCAACAGGGCGGCCCAATGCGGGCCGCCCTTTTTATTTCAGGCTCCCGATCAAGCAATCGTGATCAAGCAATCAACGTGGTCTATCAGACAGCGGCGTTCGAAGAGAGTCTCCGAGTCGATGGCGAGGTACTCTAGATCAATCCGCTTCGTCGTCCGAACCAGATCCTCCTGATTCGATCCCCAATTTCTTCAGGCGGTATCGCATGCTTCTGAAGGTGATTCCCAGCAGGTCAGCCGCCTTTTTCTTCACTCCTCCCGCGTGCTCCATCGCGCTCAGAAGATAGGTCCGCTCGATGTTGCCAAGAATGTCATCAAGAGGCACCGGCCCGTTGCTGAAGTCGGGACTGGGCACGCGGATCTCCGGATACGAAGCCGCGACACCCGCGGCGCCCGATCTTGGGGAAGCCTGGGACGCTCCTCCCAATCCCGCGAACGAGTCAGGCAGGACATCGATCGTGATCTTGCCAGAAGTGGCGAGAGTCACGGCCCGCTCAATCGTATTCTCGAGCTCCCGGACATTGCCCGGCCAAGGGTAGTTCTCCAGAGCGGCCAGTGCGTCGGGCGCGAACCCTTTCAGTTCCTTCGACTGCTTGGCAGCGAACTTCTTGAGAAAATGATCGGCAAGCAAGCGCACGTCCCCCCTGCGCTCCCGCAGCGGAGGCGTCCGGATCTGGATCACGTTCAAGCGGTAATAAAGATCCTCTCGGAAAGTTCCCTTGCTCACGGCTTCCTCGAGATCCCGGTTCGTGGCGGCGATGATCCTGACGTCGACCCGGATATCCTCGGTCCCGCCCACCTTGCGGAAGATGCGCTCCTGAATCGCGCGAAGGAGCTTCACCTGCATCCCCAGGGGAAGCTCGCCCACCTCGTCCAGGAAAAGCGTCCCGCCGTTGGCGACCTCGAAAAGCCCCTGTTTTTCCCCGACGGCGCCCGTGAAACTGCCCTTCTTGTGGCCGAACATCTCGCTTTCGATCAATGTCTCGGGAATCGCCCCGCAATTCACGGGCACGAAAGGCTTGCCCTTGAGCGGCCCGGCTTCGTGGATCATCCGTGATACCAGCTCTTTTCCGGTACCGCTCTCTCCGATGATCAAGATGCTCGTCTTCGTCGCCGCCACCCGGTTGATGAGCTTGATCATGTCCAAAACCGGCTTCGATTCTCCCAGAATCGGCCTGTTCATTGCACGCCTCCCGCCATGTTGAAGATCGGGAGATACATCGCGATCATGATTCCCCCGACCGTCCCTCCCAGGAATACCAGGACTATGGGCTCGATCAGCTTGGTCATCCCTCCCACCAGTGCCTCGACCTCGCTTTCGTAGAAATCCGCGACCTTCTCGAGCATCTTGTCCAGGCTACCCGTTGATTCCCCGACGCTGATCATCTGGACCGCCATCTTCGGAAAGACCTTGATTCGTCCGACCACGCTTCCGAGCGTTTTCCCTGACTCGACCTCCTGCCGGATCTTGGACACCGCCTCCTCGAGAACCACGTTGTCGATCGTCGCCCGGCAGATGTCGATCGCGTCCATCAGGTTGACGCCCGAGCTCAACAGGGTCTGCATGGTGCGGGAGAATCTTGCAACGCCACCCTTTTGCATGATCTGGCCAAAAAGCGGAAAATTGAAGAAAGCGCGATGAATCACCGCGCGCCCCTCGTCGGATGAAATATAGCGGCGGATCCCGTAAAAGGCCGCGCCAAGCCCCACGAGGATGAAAAGGATGTTGTCGGCCAGGAAGTGCGACGCTTTGATCACCAAAGCGGTCGGAAGCGGAAGCTCCTGCCCCGCCCCGGTCAAAAGCTCCTCGAACTTCGGGATAACGAAAATCAGCATCGCACCGACGACGAGGGCGCCGATCGCCACGACGATGGTTGGATACATCATCGCGCTCTTGAGAAGCTTGTTCAGCCGGTCCGCGTCCTCGAGGTAGCGGCTCAGCCGCTTGAGAACCTGCTCCATGGCTCCCGCGGCCTCGCCGGCGCGAATGAGCGAGATGTAGAGTTTCGGGAAAGCCCTGGGATACTGGTTGAGCGCTTCCCAGAGGTAGCTTCCCGAGGAAACTTTCTCCCTGACGGCGATGACGATGTTCTTGAGATCCCTATCCGCGGACTGGTCGATCAGCACGTCGAGCGCCTGGACCAGCGGGATCCCCGCGCCGATCAGGACATTCAGCTGTCGGGTGAAAACGACCAGGGACTCGATCTTGACCGAGCCCGAGTTCTTGGTGAGCAGCTTTCCGAGATCCGCGTTCAGGGCGCTGACCTTCGAGATGCGGACCGGCCGGATCCCCATCCCTCGAAGGATCATGCGGACATCTCCCTCGGAAGACGCATCAATCTTGCCCTGTACGCGCTTCCCGGCTTTGTCCACGCCCTGGTACTGAAACTCGGGCATTACCTCTTCTCCTTAGACTGAAATAGCTTCTGCAGCTCTTCAGGCATCTGGCTGTGCTCCATGGCATCCTCCCGCGAGAGCACCTTCGCGCGAACCAGGCTGAAGAGGCTCTGGTTCATCGTCATCATCGATGTATCGTCCTGGCCCGACTGCATGGCCGAGTAGATCTGATGGATCTTGTCCTCGCGGATCAGGTTGCGGATCGCCATGGTCGGAATGAGCAACTCGACCGCGAGCGCGCGCCCCGGCTCGTAGCTTTTGGGAACCAGCTGCTGTGAAAGAACAGCCTGCAGCACGAAGCTCAGGCCCTGCCGGATCTGCTGCTGCTGGTGAGGCGGAAAGACGTTGATGATACGATTGATGGATTGCGCGGCGCTATTGGTGTGCAAAGTCCCGAACACCAGATGCCCCGTCTCAGCCATGGTCAGCGCCATCTCGATCGTTTCCATATCGCGCATCTCCCCGACCAGGATGTAATCTGGATCCTGCCGGAGCACGCGTCTCAGGGCCGCGGCGAACGACTTGGTATCGACGCCAACCTCGCGCTGATTCACCACACAGCTCTTGTGCGGATGCACGAACTCGATCGGATCCTCGATGGTGAGGATGTGCCCGTATTCCTCGCGATTGAGGATATCGAGCATGGCCGCGAGCGAAGTGGTCTTGCCGCTTCCAGTGGGGCCGGTGACCAGGATCAACCCGTTCGGCCTGCGGATGATCTTCTTCATCACTTGCGGGAGCCCGAGATGGTCGAAGTCCGGGATATGCAGGGGCACGCGGCGGAAAACGGCCGAAACGCCGCCCCTTTGATAGAAAAGATTGCCGCGGAACCGGGAGACGTCCTTGATGCCGAAGGAAAAGTCCAGCTCGAGCATCTTCTCGAACTCTCCCTTCTGCGCGTCCGTCAAGACCGAGTAGCAAAGCTCCTTGGTGTCCTGATGGGTCAGGGGATCGGTCTTCACCTTGACCATGCGACCCTGCAGACGAAACTGTGGGGGTACGCC
>CAYNDM010000033.1:0-15439 GCA_964395265.1 uncultured Bacteriovoracaceae bacterium | reverse complement strand
ATAGACGCTTGTTCAAATTGAGAGAGGGAATGCAGTATGAAAACCCTGTCCGCCGCTGAGATTTGCGGCACCTGGAAGCTAGATAGCTTTGAGATCGAAGATCCGACCAAACGGATCACCCCCTGGGGCCGAAACGTTCACGGGCTTCTGATCTATGCCGATTCCGGCCATATGAGCGTCAGCATCAACAAGGCAATTGACCAGGACTCTGAAAGCGAGATCGAGAACCTATTTGACTCGATCCTGTTCTACTCAGGCACCTACCAGTTTGACGGCTCGGTTATTCGACACCAGGTTACCAATGCGAGTAACCCTGCCCGAATCGGAAAAGAAATGCTCCGCTTTGCAAGCCTCGAAGGGAGCGTGCTCACCTTAGTCTCGCCACAGGAATCTTTCGGCCGAGCCATTTTGAGATGGCGGAGGACAGGGCCGTGACTCACTGGAACGCGATTGCAGTTCTCCTGATTACCTCCCAAGCAAGTGCAGGGCCTCTTACGGAGGTTAAGATCGACTTCATCGAGGCTCTTGCACCTCGAGACACTACGTCTTCAGATCGGTTCCAAGAGGACTATGAAAAGGCAATCCAATCAGGGAAACGGCATCTCGAAGAGAAACTGGCAAGATGCGGATACTCGCTTCAAGTTCGAACGGCATTTTACGAAGCCAGCGACGCACTCAAAGCGAAAGAGCTCGCGGCGAAATCTCAGTCAGAGGGTACATGGCTAATCGTTGGTCCACGGCGCAGCAATCACTACCTTCTACTCGCCCAAGGCTCACCAGACACCCCTACCATTAGCCTAATGGCCTCGGCGGACGACGTCAGCTCGCTCGGAAGCAGGCACGTCTCCCTATCTCCAAGCAATTCTCAAATGGCCGAAGTAGCCGCCCAAGAGGCTCAAGCCAGGAAGGGTGCCAGAGCTACTTACATCACGGTACTGAGCGACGATTGTACCAACTGTGTTGACTTTGCAAAGGCATTTGACCGTCAAGCTTCTCGCCTTGGACTCCGCAAGAAAGGTGAGATTGCCGTCCAGGGTGAAGCGTTTGAGATAAGGCCGATTCTTGAGAACGTCACGATCAAGAAACCCGATTTCATCCTACTGCCTAACTACTCGAGAGTTTCGGGTCACGTCATGGCAGCCTTCAGGGAATCTAAAGACTCCCCACTTTTCGTCGGAGGTGATGGATGGGGCGATAATCGATATGGATTTGTCCAGAATGGCCAGGACCTAGGTTCGGCCATTGGTATTACCGTCAGAGGCTATCCACCTCTCGAACAAGGTCTTACCCAGTTTGATCTCGGCAAGAATGTCGCAAAGGCTAACCAAGCTCCAACATTTGCTCCGAGCATGGGTATTCTTCGAGCCCTCGACTCTACTTCAGAGCTTCTATGCTCCCAGAAACCAAAGACCCGAGCGCAGTTTGCACAAGCCTTCGAATCTGTTTCACCAAAAGCATTTCATGCACCATGGGGCACTAGCATCTATGAACTGAAAGCCGGTGAGATTTCATTTATACACAAACGAGCGTCGAAATGAGCGGATCCCGTACTCTTCGAGATTATTTGTTGCTCTCTTGGGTACTACCACTCACGTTGGCGCTTGCTGGAAGCGCCATCCTCTCTCTTGGCCTTTCATATGGGGACTATTTGAATCATCGAGAGAATGTTCGGGAGCGCTTGCAAAGCAAGGCGGCGCTCATTGCGAGAAGATTGGCTGCCGAGCTTCTACTCAAGTCCAACGGACGAGTTCTAGCCGTTACCGAAAGACTGAAGGCCGAAAATAAACTTGTGAATCTGCAGTTATCCACAAACAGTAGAGCAGAGGTTATCAGAGATGGAGAAATTGCCGTCACCGAGCCGATTCCTGGCTTCGCGCCAAATACTTTTGTCACACTCTCCGCTCAATCAAGTCCTTTCACCGGCTTTCTCAACTTCCGCAATTTCTTCTTCGCACTTGTACCGATTTTAGGACTCGTCTTATCGGGTTTTCTCATTCAGCGGAGGCTAATTAATCGCTATGTAGTTCAGCCTGTCCAAGCGTTGACGCAGATTTCCACTGGTGACCTATCTCAAAACCCAGATTGGCCCATTGAGATTCAGGCAATATCGGCCGACCTTTCCAAAGCTTTTTCCAATCGTGAACAAGCAGTGTTTGGCCAGGTTGCACGCGGAATCATTCATGACCTTCGTACTTACTTGAATTCGATCCATACAGCTCATCAGCTAGTCTCCGAGAACCCTCACGGATCAGAAAAGCGAAGTAACCTACTGGAAAAGCTGTCTACAGCCTGTGAACGAAATCTTCCGAAGTTGCAGGACCTCATCAAGACAAGCCTCGACACAAGTAGAGAAATTTCGGTCCAAGCAAATAGTCACGACCTCACTCGTACCCTCGAAAGCTCGATAGTGAATGTTGAGGCATTGGCCATTACAAAAGGGGTCGTCCTATCGGCCAACCTCTCCAGAATACATAGGGCTCATGACGCTACTCAGCTGGACCGAGTATTCACCAACCTCCTGAAAAACGCGATCGAAGCATCTGAGGAATCCAAGGTCGCAAGGCGTGTTTCGATAACGGCTCAATTGAAGGACAAACACGTAGAAGTCCTCATCGAGGACACAGGTTCAGGAATTCGCAATCCTGACAGCCTATTTCGGCCATTGAAGACAACGAAACCTCATGGCTACGGCTTAGGCCTCTTCATCTCCAAAAGAATTGTCGAAGCTCATCTGGGTAGTATTTCGGTCAGCCGCTCTCGACGACTCGGTGGAGCGGAATTCAGTGTCACGCTTCCGATTCAGGAGGCTAAAGCATGAGATTCGAGCCAGCACGAATTTTGGTTCTGGATGATGACATCTCGTTTCTTGAACAGATGCCTGACATCCTGGGAGGATTTGGTCAGATCGACACTTATCAGACCATTGACCAGGGCTTGGCTGCGGTAGAAGCCACTTTTTACGACATCGCAGTTCTGGATCTTAACTTTGAGAATGATATCCGGTCAGGTTTGGATGTCTTTCGTCGTATCATGTCGCTCGATCAAGGCGTTGATGTTGTGATGATCACAGGAGAAACCGATGCGAGGAGAATCTTTGATCTAGTGAATGCCGGGGTTCATCACTTCATACCTAAACCCGCCAGCATTGAAGAGATTAGAAGCCGTGTCGCTGCCATTATCGAGGAGCGCGAGCGTAGAAAGCAAATACTACGCGTGAGCCAAAATCTGGGCTCCAGGCCCGGAAACCCGATACTCATTGGATCATCGGCTCAAATGAATCAACTCCGAGAGCAGATCGCCAGGGTCGTTCAAAACGACGTCAAAGATGTGTTGATTCAAGGCGAAACAGGCACTGGTAAGGAGATCGTTGCACGTCATCTAGTGGGCACGGCAGGCCGCCCCGATCGACTGATTCCAATCAACTGTGGCGCACTGAATGAAAATCTCATCCAGTCAGAGCTCTTTGGACATGTCAGAGGTGCATTCACGGGAGCCGATCGGGACAAGACTGGAGTCTTCGAAGCGGCCGGCGGAGGCTACGTATTCCTTGATGAAATCGGTGACATGCCTATTTCTCAGCAGCCCAAGCTCTTGCGTGCCCTTCAGGAACGGCGAGTTACTCGAGTCGGAGAAGTCGAGGAGAGAAACGTTCATTTCAGAACTATCTCGGCGACCCATATTGACCTCAGGTTAGCCGTCGCGGAAGGCCGATTTCGAGAAGATCTCTATTTCCGTATTTCTAAGGAAACGATTCTAATTCCATCACTCCGTGAAAGGATTGGGGACATTCACGAACTGGTACTTCATTTTCTTTCACTTCAGACCAAGAAATGCACCATTACAGACGAAGCAATCAATCTTCTCAGATCCTATCGCTGGCCTGGCAATATCCGTGAACTTCAATCCGTAGTCGATAGAGCAGTCATACGCGCGGACAAGGGCATCATACGTAGTGCTCAAGTAGTACAGGTCCTGCCAGAGCTAGCTGCTCTGTCATCCCGCAAAATCAAGAAGGCTCTTGTCGGCTCTTATGGGGTCCAGCTCATTGCGGCCGAACGTCAGCGCTTTCATAAGGCGATCATTGAAGCAAATGGTAGCCGTGACACAGCGGCTAAGCTTCTCGGCCTCCCCCGTTCGACATTCTTCCGTAAGGCAAAAGAACTTGGACTGGTAAAAGATCGTCGATCCGAATCTCTCAGCCTCTGATACGAGGCAAGGTCAGCTCGACTCTCTACCTAGCTGTGGCTACATCCGCAACCACCTGAGAACTCCTCACTCCTTGCGGCTCGAATCGTAGACCAGCCTTCCTTAGCGATATAGACTGCAATTACCAGTGCCGCTACGGAGTCCGCCCACCAAAGGGAAGGTATAGCCAAAAAGAGTAGGCTTCCCAGGAATAGGACTATTGAAAGTTTAATGCAAGCTAACGAACATTCGGCGTCTTTCATGACGGTAGAGCTATCCAGCTCCAGAGCCACCTTACGCTTTGCCGACCAGAGATAGAACATGAAGCTCAAGCTGATGCTCGAAATGATCAGTCCAGGTAACGTCGTTTCTGGATGTGACCTGAGATTCAGCTGCCAAAGCGAAGAAAACAATGTGACCGCCGAGAGCAAGAGAAAGAGTATTCCGATTCCAAATGTCGTCTTTCTCTCCCGGTCTATAGACAGGTTTTTGGTACGGCCATGTTCGCCTTGAAAACGCCAGAGTACCAAACTAGCCGACGCGACCTCGATCAAGCTATCTACGCCGAATCCCGCAAGTGCAACCGAATCATCCTGCAACCCAAACGAGATCGAAATCACTCCCTCGAGAAGATTGTAGCCAATAGTAAACCAGGATAGCCAAACTGCTTTAGATATCAGTCCAGAGGGAACATTGATCCTAAGCGCCTTCTCGTTCATATTTGCCTCCTCGTCTTCATCTATCAAGGTCCGCGGTAACGTCCTTATGGCCGCTCCGATCCTGGTGTGGATCATCGCAAACTTGAGGCTGATCCGAAATGCTGCAAGATCCAGTGACCAAAGCACTCTCCTGGCGGCTAATAGGCTGCTTGCTATCACTCAGAGACCATCCTGATGGAACAAAGCTCCAAGCCACTGCAAGGAAAGAAATCAGGATCCCGACTGCTACGACTGACGCAATTCGATGACTTCGCATTAGGTTATTCCCCAATTTTCATGCTATCTCCGCTGATCCGCATGCCTTTCTTGGTATTGGTCAGTCGGGATCTCAGCTCCACTGGAACGCTCAAGATCCAACTTATTCAAGATGAACTGGTATTTGAAGTTCTCCTGCCTAATCTTAGCTTCCAACAATGCCTCTTCCGCTTCGCGCACATCGGAGCCGTTTTTCAAACCCCGCTGATACTCGCTTAAGACCGCCTTATAGAACTGCTGCGCCCGTGTTTCGTTTTTTTCCTCTAAATCCACACGCTCTTCGATCGACTTAAGCCGTCTGAATGCTACTTCCAAATCAGTGAGACTCGTCAGTAAGGTCTGCTTCATCTCGAGCTCGCGGCGATTTCTTAAAGCCTCAGCTTCATTGATCCTGGCTGTAGTATTGAATCCAGAGAATAACTCCCATCTCGCTACTACGGCACCGGCAAACGCCGTTCCTCCACCCTGGGGCCGCTCCTCGAGATCCAGGTAACCTGCACGTGCTTCAAGATCGATCGAAGGAAGCCAAGTGGCCCTTGCCGATTTAAGCTGAAGCGTGGCGTCCTCGAGTTGTTGATTTGCAGTCAAAATCTCACTGCTCGTATCCTTGACCCTTGCCAAAAAGTGGTTGAGCTCATCCTTGAGATGGAGATGCGGGAGCTCCCCCACAGGGACGACGCTCGTACCGACGCTGGGTCCCATTTGCCTAATCAAGCTTAACCGCGCCTCTGTCATCTCCTGATCAATGGAGGCCATCTCCGACCTGAGGAGAGAATCTCGGAGCTCAAACTCCATAGCATCGGCCTGAGAAACCAATCCCGAAGCCCTTCTTCTATTGACCAGGGCCACATGCTTTTGATTCGTCTCTAACGCTTCCTTGTAGTTTTCGAGCGTGTATTTTTTCAAAAGGTAGAGATTGAAATACTTTTCAATTTCGAGCCCAACCTCAAGTACGGCTTTTCTCAACTGAGTTTCGTTGAGGCGAAGCTCCACGTCCGACCGCTTAGCTTGAAACAGATCACTAAAACCATTGAAGAGGTTGTAAGACCCATAGACAAAGCCAAGTGGCGCGGTCTGCATATTCTGCCCACTGAGCTCTGTGTCCGCGCCCCCCGCCACTCCAAGGCGGGGATAGAAACTCGAAAAGATTTGGGCCTTTTGTGCCTCGATCTCGTCTCTTCTTGACTTCAGGCCTTGAATCCTAAAGTTGTTCTCGATTGCATAGCGCTTGGCATCGTCGAGGGAGACCTGCTTCTGAGGTTCGGGGGCAGCAAAACCGGAACCGGGCAGCCAAATCGAGGAGCTTGCAAAAATGAATAGGCAAATAATCAGCTTCATTGACGCTTTTCCACCTGCACCTTTGCTGTCTTCTCTTCCCCGCTGTGACTGGCAGTCACTAGAACAAAGAACCGGTAATCTCGATTGGCGGGCACCTGGGCCGACCAATGGTCACCTTTCAGAACCGCCTGAAGTAAGCCCTTCTGCCCTGACCTGGGGAACTCGATTCTCACTTGAGAAACAGCCACCTCTTTTCCAGGGCTGACCGATTGAAACATTCTCGGTCGTTTGGGATCGAGAATCAGTGGATAGATCTTCAATTCTCGTCCATTCTCGAGTTTCACTTCCATGTAAAGCTCGGGCTTCTCCTCACCATGTCCATGTTCCTTGTCATGGTCATGAGCTTCCTTCTCCGACTCTATGGCATGATCGTCGTCGTGAGAGTCATGAGCTTTACCTTCATAGTGTCCGTGCTCATCCTTTCCATGAGCATGTTCATCCTCACCGTACGCTCCTTCTGCCACTGCCACCCGTCCACCATGTGGAGGCGGCGGGAGAGAGCCTGGCATATCGTGCCCTTCGTGAGAAAATGCCGGCACGCAGAGAACGACCCCAATGATGACCATGAACTTCATACGATCACTTCCTTCTTTGTCTGCTTGGACTTCACGTATTCCTCGGCTGAACGGCGACCGTATCGATAAAAGACGGCGGGTGTGACCCACATGTCGAGGAGAGTGGAACTCACCAGGCCTCCCACAATGACTACCGCTACTGGATGAAGAATTTCCTTTCCAGGCGCCCCAGCAGAGAGGACCAGCGGAATTAATCCCAGAATCGCGGCAAGCGCAGTCATCAGAACAGGGACTAGCCGTTCGAGTGTCCCTCGAATCACCATGTGCTTCGAGAAGGTCTCCCCTTCTTCCGTCATCAAATGAAGATAGTGCGAAATCATCATGATCCCGTTCCGTGATGCGATTCCACAAAGCGTGACAAAGGCGACCATCGACGCCAGTGAGATCACCCGATCGGACAAGAATATGGCAAATACGCTCCCAATCAAAGCAAGAGGAATTGAGATCATAATCTGGATGGTAATGAAGCTCGATCTAAAATGGGCGTAAAGCAAACCGAATACGGCACAAAGAGAAAGAAGACCTAGAATCAGCATCGTCCGTGTAGCCTTTTGTTGGCTCTCAAACTGTCCTCCGTAGACAATATAGTAGCCTTCCGGAAACTTAACCTGCTCGGCCACTTTCTGCTGAATTTCGCTCACGATCTGGTCCATGATTCTTCCCGAAGCATTGGCTTGAACGACGATCCTTCTTTGCATGTTCTCTCGGTTCACCATATTGGGGCCCTGCGACTCGTAGACATCCGCCACGTCCGCTAAGGACACGCGCCTTCCATCAGGCATTACTTTCACGATGATCTTCTTGATGCGTTCAATATCTTCTCTCGATACCTCATCCAGTCGGGTGAAAACGTCAATGATGCGCTGACCCTCTAGGACCTGGGTAACGACCTTCCCCTGCAAGCCAAGCTCGAGCTGAGACGCAAGCTCACCAATATTGAGATTGTACTTCAAGGCGTCATCGCGAATGAGCTGGACCTTAAGCTGTGGATTTTCCACTTGAGTTTCAATTTGAAGGTCAACGACACCCTGCACGCTTTCCATCTGATTCATGACCTGAGCTGCAAATGCTCTCAAGGTGTCCCTTTCAGTACCAAAAATCTTGATAGCAATCTGGGCATTGACCCCTGACAGAAGGTGATCCAGACGATGAGAGATCGGTTGGCCAAGGTTAATGGAGGCATCCGGAATGCCTTGAGCTAGTTTTTGTCGGATTTCTTCGAGAACTACCGGCCTAGGGCGTCCCTCAGTCTTAAAATCAACATCGATTTCGCTGACATTGACCCCCTCTGCATGCTCATCCAGCTCTGCCCGCCCCGTTCTTCGGCTTACGGACTTCACCTCAGGAACTGTCATGATGATTTTCTCAGCCTTGCCACCCACTTCGTTGGAATGAGCGAGCGATACGCCCGGAGGCAATATCACCGAGATCATCGCGGTACCTTCATTGAACTTGGGCAGAAATTCTCTTCCAAAAAATGGAACTGCGACCACGCTCAGCAAGAACAGGATAAGAGCTGGGCCGATTGCAAGCCAGGGTCGATCCACGACGCGCTCGACGATGTTCAGGTCCCAGCGCTTCAGCTTGGCCACGAGCCAGCTATCATCGCCATGGGCTACTGCTTTCATACCAGGAAAGAGATAGGAGCAAAGAACTGGAGTCACCGTGAGAGAGACCAGTAAGGAGGCTGCAAGCGACACAATAAACGAAATCCCGAGCGGAATGAAAAAGCGTCCTTCAAGACCACTCAAAGAAAACAAAGGCAAGAACACCAAGACTACGATTAGAGTGGCGAATACAATTGAGTTTCTAACCTCCGAACTTGCCTCAAAGACCACTCTCAACGGATGCTTCGGGTTCTCTTTGTGTTCATTCTCCTTCAGGCGCCTAAATACGTTCTCAACGTCCACAATCGCATCGTCCACAAGAAGTCCAACTGCGATCGCAAGCCCCCCTAGCGTCATGGTGTTGATCTGCAGATCAAAGAGATGAAATACAATTACAGTCAACGCAAATGAGAGGGGAAGTGCAGTCAACGTAACGAAAGTGGTCCTAAAATTCATGAGAAACAGAAATAAGATCACCGTGACCAGAATTGCTCCGTCTCTCAGAGCCTCTTTCACATTACTTACGGCATGTTCGATAAAGTCCGCTTGCTTAAACAGATTGGCGTTGATCTCGACCCCTTTCGGAAGCGAAGGCTGGATCTGTTTAAGAGCCTCCTCGACTGCGTAGGTGAGATCCAGTGTCGATGTGCCGGGTTGCTTTTGGACACTCAAAATCACGGCGGGAGCGCCGTTGACACTGGCGTCCCCTCTCTTGATCTTAGGTCCGACCTTCACTTCCGCGATATCCTGAACGCGAACTGGGTTACCCAAGAACGTACCCACCATCGAGTTCTTGATCTCATCCAGCTCGTAAACCCTCCCGAGATTACGGATCAGGAGTTCTTTCCTTTCGGAGTCAATAAATCCGCCGGTCGTATTCTGGCTCAGATGGGTCAGGTGGTGCTCAACATCTTCAAGACTGAGATTTCTCTTTCTCATCTCCTCAGAAGAAAGAAGGATCTGAAGTTGCTTGACCCCGCCACCAATGGGAATGACTTGAGCAACTCCACCGATGGAGAGAAGGCGGGGACGAATGACCCAATCTGCAAGTGTTCTTAGCTCGATCGGGGTGATATCTGGATCTTTGGAGGATAGCCCGATCAGCTGAATCTGCCCCATGATGGATGAGATCGGGCCCATGACTGGCCTTACCCCTTCGGGCAGAGACTCCTGTACCAGGGCGAGTTTCTCTTGGACGAGCTGACGATTACGGAAGATATCCGTACCCCACTCAAACTCGAGCCAAACCACGGAAAGCCCTACACCAGAGCTTGAACGAAGCCGCTCAAGTCCTGGAGTGCCATTGACTGCTACCTCAATGGGCAATGTCACGAGAGTCTCGACCTCTTCGGGAGCTAAGCCGCCCGCCTCGGCCAGGATCGTCACAGTGGGTCGGTTCAGGTCTGGAAACACATCAATCGGCAACCGAAATCCGACCCAGACTCCATAAGCCAGGATCAGAAGCGCGGAAACGAGGACCGTGATTCGGTGATTGAGCGATAGCCGAATGATGCGATCAAACATGAGTCACCACTTCCTTTACAAGATCACTCTTAGACTCAATCCAGTCTTCCAAAAACCTACAGCCTGCTCTGACGAGAAGCCCGACGAGCGAGCGAGCGACAAGTCCACGCCTCCAAACCAGCTCCGGCCCCTGCTTTGCCCAAAGAGGTTCACGCCTCCACCCAGCTCGTAGTAAGGGAGCCAAAATCCCTGGCTGATTCCGTCCAGGACTCCTGTTTGTGATAGAAGCTGAACTCCTAAAGAGGGATGGATGAAGGCAGCTAGGAAACTAGCTCCCGGAACCGTCCGAGAGATCTTCGCCCCCAGGCCTGCATTGAACCAGTGAAGCCTCATGAAATCACTAAAGGCCACACCATTGACTGAGTGAACGCTCATCAGTCCCTCGTGATAGGCGTATCCAACCGAGACTGCTGGGTACATTCGAAATCCGGAGTATTCTCCTGGGCTAAATCCAATACCTATTTGGAAGGAAGGGAGTGTTTGAAATGCTTCGGAGTAACTGACGTCAAAGTAGTCATTCGAGAGCTTGAGATCGCCAACACTCCTAAGAAAAACGCCTGGCTCAAACTCAAACTCGCTCAAGTTTTCAGCTCTCTCTCGCGACTCATCCTGGGTCGCTTCAAAGATGCTCCTAAATGAAGAGTCATCAACCAAGAGACTCCCTTCGGATCCATCCGCAAAAGACAACCCACTGAAGAGCAGCGTCCACACCGGAAGCGCCATTTTCCATTTCATAATTTATCCTACTTCCTAAGTTCCGCTGAACCCTGCGCACCCACTGATGACGCCACCCAGTTTCCAATCAGACTTCCTTCGACATGATCAAGGCGCATCAAGAGCTCTTTGAAATGATCATGAGCAATCACTAATACGACCTGACGCCTTGCTACATTGAAATCAGCACTAGTGATTCCTGCGTCCATGTATTCATGGCTATCTTCAGCTCCAAAGTAGAACCGGAGGAAGCCCACAAGCTTTGGGACCAGAATCGGATCGACACTTCCCTCTTGCTCCTCAGGCACATCCTCCACCCGGAGCGTGAGGATCACTGTCTGACGATAATCCGAATTCCCTACCAGGGTCCCCCGGTAGACGCCCTCCACTCGTTTGAGCTCTTCACGCTTCGCATTTGAAGCGCTTTGCTGTTGCTGGCGTTTCAAATCGCGCTCGCTAATCCCTCCTTGACCGCAGGCACTCAGGCCCGCGACCAAAAAAAACATCATCATGATTGAACCGAGCCCGCGCACGGACCTATTCCCCAGCGAGTTCAAGGTTCCCTACCTTTCCCAGCCCGTCTGCAAATACTTCACCCGAGAAAGTCCCTTCCTGGGTCATCGTTCCTTTGATGGTGATACCGTAATCCTTCGTCCTCAGAGTGAGATACCGATTGTAGAAATTGAACTGAACTTCTTCAAAGGCGGTTTCTACATACTCGTTTGAGCCAAAGTCTCCGAGATAGAACCTTAGGTTCCCCGAGATATGCATCTCCGGCTTTGAGCTGGTGTTGTCCTGCGTAGTCACCAACGAAACAGTGACTCTCTCGGGCAGATTGGACGCAGAATTAGTGTTTCTCAAACGACCCCGATAATGCCCGGTTAGGGAGTGGACCAAGACGCTGTCTTCCGGAACTGGGGGTACCTGGCCCTTCAGTGCTTTGAAGCTTCCAACCCTACCCACAGCCGATGAGAACCAGTCCCCTGAGATCTCGCCGTCTTTCAGGTACCCGATGAAGCTCAAATCATTAGAGCTATCTCCCATACTGATCTGCCGAGTGATGATATTCATCGGCACATCAGCGTAGTCGTAGACCAGAAATTCTGAAGAATTCTGCTCACCGAAAAATACTCGCACGTTGGCCGAAATCTTCAATGTTCCCGATCCAGAGTTGACCGTACGAAGAGTAATGGTCGCATACTGGTGGAACCCTTCGAGTTCATGAACGAGTACAGCCTGATATGTCCCTTGAATGGAGGTGCTCTGTGCCGATGCGACGCCATTGCTCAGCGGCAAAAGCGCCAAGCCTAAGGAGAAGGTGATCCAATTCAATTTTCCGTGTCTCATGATTGTTCCTTTCACGTATTCCAACATTACTTTTTTACTGAAAATCGGACTGGTTCGAATGACTGCATAAATCCCATCGGAACGCTGGTTTTTCTGAGGACAAACTCCGCTTGGGACTTCCGCGTGCCTTGGAAGATCTCTTCGCCCTGCCTAAGTAGGCTGATTCTCCCAGTAAAGAAATCGTAGCTTCCGCCCGTAATGGGCTCTTTTGCTGAAAACTTCTTCATCTGGACATAGCCACCCAAGTGAAGTGGATAGAAAGGATTGTTTGAGCTTACCGGAGCCTGACCAAGGGCTGCGATCAGTTCGATCTCCCAATCCGCATTCTGATAGACGGCACTAACAGATTCCATGATGGACGCTGAGGCCGGCAATTTCGCCAATTTCCCTTTCCTCAACTCAAAGGCTCCTACTCTTCCGAAAGTTCTGGAATGCCAGACACCTTTGATGACGCCGTTCTTAATGGATTCAATTTTCAGAATTGCATCCACATCCGCGTCTTCCCTACTCAGGACAAACTGAGGAGAAAGCAGCGGATTGGAGTATTCGACAGTGTCATAGCGATAGGACAGCATCTCGGGACTATTCTCACCACCGAAGAAAAGATTCGCCATAGCCGCTATTTTCAACGTCTGTTGCCCATTCGAGTCCGTTGACTGGTAGGTCATGAGATTGAGCTTAGCGACCTGGTAGCGATTCAAGTATTCATGATGAACGTAACCAGAATACTCGCCATCCAAACCCACTAGGCCGTCCTGGAGTGCCGGACCATCATTTGAAAAAGCTGAGAAGGCTGCATCCGTTTTTATGGGAGCAAGCCTTGGATTCTCACTCTCGGAGGAGGTTCGGCTCAGTACGCACTTTCCACAATCTAATCGATCTCCACTGACTTTGCAGTTGAGGCTCAGAGGATAGCCAACCATCGAAAGTTGCCCAGTAAAGAAATTGTAAGATGCTTCATCGAAGATGGCCTTCACGCAACGAGGGTCCGGATTCCGGGCCCTGGCAGGACAGATCACGGCGTTCTCTTCGCCAAGCTGCGCTTTAAGCTCGTATGCTCCAAAAGGGTTCCCGACTTGGAACGTGTCTCCCGTTGCCCTATAGGTAAGGACCTGAAGCGCGCTAGCCTTCCCGTCACAACTGCCCTGATATTCACCTCCTAAGGCTTGGATGAGAGGAAGCTTCGGATTTGCTCTGCCTCCACGAGTCAGTCTTAGTTTTCCCACATCCCCGGAGAACAAAGAACGAAGCTTTCCAACTAGCCTTCCATTCTGAAAGGATTCGGTCGTCAGAGAGATCCCTTGATCCGCTTGATCGAAGGTTAAGGTGTTAGTGAGAAGATTATATTCAACGTCATCAAAATGGTATGAAACGTACTCGCCGCTATCGAAGCCACCGAAATGAAGCGTCAGGACGGCCTTGAGATCCAAGGAAGATTGATTGGTCCTCGAGACAATTAAATCGAGCTTTGCTAACTGCTCTCGACCCAATTTTTCATGTTCTAGGCTACCGACAAACTGGCCAAAGAGAGAGCTCGCTTGAGCGGACGGTAGACCTATAAGGACTGAGATCGCCAGGAGTGCTGGCGCTAAAAATAACTTCGTATTCATGGATCATGACTCCTCTTCCGGATACAGGCAGGACAGGCCGGCTCGAATCCAGACTGAAACTAAAAGGCAAACGAATGCTTAGGTTAGGCTGCTAGGAAATGTGGAGGTATGAACTAGGCGCGAGGGGGTCTGAAGATCTCTCCAATACGGATGGAGAAAGGCCTGTCTTGTGAAAAGTGAGGAAAGGTAGTTGGGTTGGTCTGGCTGCCCAAGGTGATTGCGGAATAAACCGGCACAGAAAATGAGCAATGTCCGAGATGGCAGAGATGAAAATTCACGTCGGAACTCTCGGAAGACCCTTCAGTTCCCGAAGATGCATGTGAATGGCAGATCAGAGCAGTTTCAGAACCGCCGGTTGCTGACCCATGGCATGCGTCCGCAGAACCAAAGAGAGGCAACTGAACCAGCGACAGGTACAGCACAATGAAGGCTTTGCTGAGGGTCTTAATAGTTGCCACGATCGCTTTGATACAGCGGGTCCTAGCCAATGTCAATTGAGGGTTTGATCCTCTATGGAGTAGATGCCATTCATTCTACGTTCGATTTCATTGGGCGCTAAAGAGCTGCGCCTTGTAATTTTCAGGAAATCTAATAGCTTCTCACCCACGTAGAGCGTTCTTTGCGCCACCTTTCCTTAGGGGGAATCATGAGATCTTTTCTTACAATCCTACTGCTTTGTTTCTGGGGCAATCATGCTCCCGCGCAAGCCTCAGAGGATTTGACAGCGATAGAAGTCAGAACTCAGTTCAACGTCCAAAATGGCAAGAAAAGCTTCTATGCCTCTTGGTTTCCGTCCTATCAGGCAGCTACTTTTTTGCTTGGCCTCAACGCTACCGATGAGTTGCCATTCAAGTACGGGTTCGATTTGAGTAAAGCGACATCTTATCGACTTTTGAATCCGGTTCTTCCGGAGGGCTGCGAACTTGTTCGTTTGACGGGTCTTGTTCCTTCACGTGAAAGCCGGCGCATCTCGGTTAGCTTCGACATCCGAGGACAGAGCTGCAAGGAAGTTTTGGACGAGTTCACCACGGCGAATATCTCTATAGAGCTCCTGGAGGTTCCTAGCTCAAGCATCCACGCCGATAAAGCAGACCTTGTACTCTATGTCGACGACCTTCCCAGCCGGGATGCTCCCTAAGAACCTTCGGAAGATTCAGGACGAAGTATCTTAGCTAGATCTTCCGGAATTACCATTGGCTGAAAAAGGCCAATTGACGACCTTCCTGTGTTTCCAAGAGGAGCGCGCCCAAAAAGGGAACCAGGGCCAGCCAAGATCATTCTTGGGATCTGGCCCCAGACTTCGCTCCAGCTTCGTGTCCTTAATGCCAAGAGCAGCATCTTCCAATGAACTAGAACGTGTGGATATACGTAAGCTTGACTCAGAATATGGGCGCGCTCAAGGTGATGCCAAGCGACCTGTGATTCGCCTAACTTAGACGCCTGCTTCGCCAGGTCCACTTCGCGCCAAAAGGTGATCCTGAGTCGAGGAGACATCCTACAGTAATCTTACATTTGAGCAGAAATAACCAGCTACTGTTTCAGGAGGAGAGGACACAGTGACCGGC
>CAYNDM010000032.1:0-15509 GCA_964395265.1 uncultured Bacteriovoracaceae bacterium | reverse complement strand
GGCCGCGCATGCTCCGAGAATAGCCATCAGCTCACTTTTATCAACAGCCTGCTAGGTCCTGATCGGACCGACGAATTCGGATTTCGAATCGAGCCCGATCTACTGAGTTCTTGGCTTGCGCTTGGCTTCTCGGGCCGTCTTGAGCTCGGCTCGATAGCGATCCAGTACGCGGCCGAATAATTGAGAAAGCTCTTCGACCCGAGGGCTTTCTCCCATTGCCCTGAGGCTGAGAGAAATCGACTCGATGGTCGAGAGGCACTCTCTCCGAGGCTCCTTGCGAAGCTCGCGATAGAGAGAAGGACGATTCGGAACCAGAATTGCCCGTTTGAGTTTCAGTAGCCACGCGTTTCTCCACCAAAGGGCCTTCGCTTGGCTCCAGGTCCCGTCCAGTACGACGATCCCCTCAAGCTCCTGAACCAGCTTCTGGCTCTCCGGGAGAGGGGCTCCTTTCTTGTCAACCAGCTGCAAGTGCGGCGTGTTGCCCGTGGCTCGAGTCGTCTCAGGCCCCGCTTTTTTGATGCCGCTCCCCAGGTACAGCACTGCCCACCGAGAAGCCGATGCCTCACGACCCAGGGCCGCCTTCAGATTCGGCCAGGACAATCCGATATTGAGAGTCGAATTCGGGAGCGCCAGGTGAGCAAGTCGGGCGGAGCCGAGGGCTTTGTCCGGTTCCTGCGGGTGCTGCAGGATTAGGACATGGGCCCGGGTCTGAATGGACGGAATCTCGTCCGATGAATAAAGCGGCTGGGGCCCTTCTGAGGTTGGTTTCATGATGGGCTCATCATAGCACGATCCAGCGATTCTCCCGAGCGCATACGATGGCATGTCCCAGCAGCTTGATGCCGAAGAACGAGGCCAGCTGTTCGATGCGACGAGTGAGATCCCGGTCCGCCTCCGAAGAGGTCAGGTCGCCCGAAGGGTGGTTGTGGAAGAGATAGAAACCGAAGGGCCGCAGGGCGAGAAGCCGCGCGAAAAGCTGAACGGGGTCCGTATTGACATGGGTTCTCAAGCCTCTCTCGAAGACGCAGAGCTGGCCCAGCGTACGATTCTGATAGACAGGGACGAAACCAAGCCATTCGTGAGCGTCCGTGCGAAGCTCCCAAGGGACGCGATCGCAGGCCCGTTCAGGCAGGCCCAGGCGTTGAGCGGGCCTTTGGTCGTTCTCCTTGCGTGCCCTTTCGCGGTATCGGGCGTATCTTCGTCCGAGCTCGAAGGCCGCAAGCAGGCGCGCTTTCCCGGCGTTCCCCAATCCGGCGATCTCCTCGAGATGGGCAGTGCCTAGGCTCTCCATCGCGATGAAGAAAGCTCTCTCCATATCAGGCTCGGGAAGGTCTTTCCCCGGCCGGCGGACGATCGCGTCGGCGACTCCGAGGCAGCCGAGGCCGCTTGGCCCCGTGCCAAGGATTACCGCGAGGCATTCTCTCAGGCTGAGACAAGAGGCTCCCTGGCTCAGACAACGTTCTCTGGGTCTTTCAGAAGCAAGAAGAGTTTCGATCATGCGAGCGGAGTTTCCAATTTCCGGTCCTGGATACCGTCCCCGTGCCGGAGTTCGCCTGGGGAGGCTGGATGCGGAGTGCGGTTGCCGGACTGTCGCGAAGCTCTTGAGTCTAGGAAAAAGAAGAGGCATCAGTTATGAACATTCCACCTATGGCACGAGTAGATCTGTTTTCGTTGTATGAGCGATCAGTGCAAAGCCCAGAGGTCCATGTGGAGTGGTACGCTTCCATGTATCAGGATCTCAGGGGGCGCCCGGCCAGGCGGCTTCGCGAAGATTTCTGCGGTACATTCCAGATTTGTTGCGAATGGGTCAAAGCCGACCCCAGGAACACCGCCATCGGGCTCGAACTGGATGAGTCAACTCTCGGCAACGGCAGGAAGAAGCACTTGGCCAAGCTCTCGCCCAAGCAGAAAGCGAGAGTGAGGATCTACCGCAAGAACGTGATCTCCGTCACGTCGCCGAAAGCGGATGTGATCGCCGCGAACAACTTCTCGTTCTTCGTCTTTCTCGACCGAAAGACGCTCCTCAGCTACTTCAAGGCCTGCTGGCAGTCCTTGGCCTCGAAAGGGATCATCATACTCGAGATGGCAGGCGGGCCCGGGATGATCGAAAAGGTCAGGGAGCCGAAGAAGATCACTGCGGGACGAGGGAAGCCTTTCACCTACATCTGGGACCAGAAAGCTTTCGATCCGATCACGCGCCAAGGGGACTACGCGATTCACTTCAAGCTCGAGGATGGTACCCGGATCAAGGACGCGTTTACCTATCATTGGCGCATGTGGACCATTCCGGAGATTCGCGAAGCGTTGATGGACGCCGGTTTCAAGCGCACATTGGTCTACTGGGACGTCTCAGAGGACGAAGATGACGAAGACTACACCTGGGCTGAGCACGGAGAAAACGTCCATTCATACGTCGCTTACATCGTGGGTTTGAAGGACTAAGGCGGGTTTCGAGGATGAACACGCGCTCGCGAAGCGTGTTCCCGACTGGGAGCCGGGGCTCAGGCTTGTCTTCGCGCCTCGATCCGATCGACCTCGCTTTCCTCGTGGTCTGTGGCATCTCCTGGAATGCCGGCGTCGATCGTGGCTTGATTGCGAAGTTCGGTCTCGCCTCCCTGAAGGCCGGCTGAGTGGTCATCACCGCTCATCTCTGCTCCTTCGCGATTGGTCTCCGACATGTCGATCTTGTAGTTCTCCAGCATTTCGTCTTCGCTTCCGATCGAGGGGTCTCGATCGCCGGGAGGGATCCCGTGGTGGTGGAGGATCTCGTCGCCTCTGAGTGGTCCGGATTCCTTCATGTCCAGGTGCTGCTCGATCGTGTCGGCTTCGTCATCGATCAGCCACGGGTAGTCGTTTTTTGGCCGGTCTTGGATAGGCCGATCCTGGTTCAGCCGGTTCTGCCGCTGGGTTGCGCTCTTCCTGGTGGCCATCTTCCATCCTCCGATTTGGGTCTCGGAGGGCTGAATTGCAAGGAAGGAACCAGCTCTTAGGCCGCTTGGCCGGACACTTGCCTGAAGCCTGCTTAGAGCCTAGAGAGCGAGCTGATGCGTGAACAGCTCCTGATTGTATGCCTCTTCGAATTGAGCGTAGGTATAGCTGTCGATCGCGTACGGATTCATGAGGCTCACCGGAATGCCGTCTTCCGTGTGGCCGCCACGATGATCGCGGAACAGAACGCAATGCCCCATCTCGTGGAAAAGGAGCTGGCGACGAGCGACTTCATCGAGCTTGTCCCATTTTTTGCGGCTGATGACGATCCGGGGAGTCTGGTCCCCGACGATCTCGCATGCTCCGCGTTCGCGAGGATTCGGAAGATCGCCGAATTCGATGATCAAGTCGTTGACCTTCGTCTCACGGCCGAATTCCGAGGAGCGGACCTCGAAGAGCGACACGTATTCCTCGAACCCATCGATCTTCAGAACGGGTTGCCTACGGCCGCAAGCGCTCACCATCAGCGAGATGAGGAGCAGAATCAGAGTTGTCGAGCGAATCATATTACCCCCTGCCAACGTTCAACTTAGGGTCGCATGTGGCTTACACCTCTAGCCTGACATAGGGGTAAAATCTTGAAAAGATGTAATGTTTTCGACAGTTAGGAGCTATAGGCATGCGCGGGATTTCAAAGGCCTTTTCTGGGCAGCCTGTCCTCGATGACGACAGTTCGTTTTCCGCACGGAATCGCTCCGCGTAGTCTCTCCTGCTGGATATTCTCGTTAAGCCATCCGGTCTGGATTGGGCTAGGAGCAGTCGCATTTCTTTCCCAAAAGCTTCTCGAGCTGGTCATGGGAGCGTGCCTTGACGTTTTCATCAAGGTGCATCGCGACCGCCGCGATCGCCAAAGCCACCACGGTGAGATCGTCGGAGTATCCTAGGATGGGCGCCAGGTCCGGAATGGCGTCGATCGGAGAGATGAAGTACGCCAGCGCTCCGACGATCGAGGCCCGGGCCCACTTCGGAAGCCCCGGCTTCAATAGGATGAAGTAGAGCTGCAGGGCTTTGCACAGAAGCTCGCAGCCAGCGGCACCTGCGGCCTTCTTGATTTTCGCTACGATCTCCGCTTCCGAGAAATTCTTCTTGTCCACGACTTCACTCCTTGCGCTCACGGTAACGATTCGCGCCGGATAGTTCAACTGCCGCCGGGTAGGTCAACGAGAGGCGTACGTTGCAGAGCGGAGCTGCTGAATTTAGAGTTGCTGAAGGACCCAGCGAATCGAGAGGCTCTTGCTCACGCCTTCGAGCTCGATCCATCCGCCTTTATTCAAGTCGACCCAAGCTCCGCAGTTGAATTGAAGAAAAGCGGGAATCCAGTCGCCGTGAGAGCAGGCGACCGTAAGGCGGCTCGGCTGCGCGCTCCACCAGTGCAGGAACTCCTGGGTCTTCTTCCTGAGTTCCCCGCCTTCGTCGAGGGAATCGACCTTCTGGATGAGAACGTCCAGCGAGTTCGAAAGCGGCATGAGGGTCTCGATGCATCTGAGTTTGGGGCTGGAGGCAAGGCAGGTGGATTCGTCTCCGAAGCGCGAACGGTAGTGATTCAAGACCAGATGGACTTGCTTCTGGCCTTTTTCGCTCAAGCCATCGTCGATCTCACGTCCAGCGAGTCTGTCTCGGTGAGCATGTCTGACCAGAACAAGTGTCCGGTTTGTTTCCATAGGCACATCATAGTTGTGGTGCGCGCTACTGTCGAGCCCGAGCGTGCACGTTCGCTCCAGAGACATGCATTAAAAGCGCCTTCTCGTTCGCTAATTCGCGGCCTTTTTTTTCAACAGCGCTCAGAATTATTTTGGAAGAGTGGGTGGGGTGAAGCGCTCCTGGAATCCGTAGAATCGACTGAACGGCGAAGTAGTGTCCAGATTGAAGGTCGAGCGATAGGTGATATCACGTTCCATGCTGGAGGCGTGATGACGGCCAACTGATTGTCCACGACATCGGCTCCCGCCAGCAACGCATCACGTGTTGCGGCCATTTTCTGCGTGGTGCTTTCTACCTGCCCGCTCAGAGTCGCGACCCCGTTGTTGACGGTCACGTTGATTTCCTCATCGGGTCCCAGGACTTGATTTTTTCCGAGAAGCTCGCGAATCGACTCGGCGACCATCCGGTCCAGAGGCTCGCTGGACTGGGCTTCCAAGGGGATCTGCAACACGTTGCGGATCGAGCGTTTGCCAGCGACTGAAGCGGCGATGTTCTGAGCCAGCCATTGCTCGAAGGCGTTTTCGACGGAGCCGTTCAGCTCAACGACGTCGTCGATCACGCTGACTTCGATTGATCGATTCGAGAGGACCGGGTTTTGCTGAATCTTTTGCTGGATCGATTCGGTGATTCGGAGCTCCAGTTCAGGTTCGCTGAGCCCTTGCGAGCCGACAGGCGGCGGCGCCTCAGGCTGGACGCCGGAAGTCTGAGCCAACGCGGCGGCAGCGAGAGGGGCTGCTACGAGAAAAATCCAATTTCGCTCCATTGGTTGACATGGGCAGCAAGGCTCATTCCAGCCCGCTAAGCGGCCCGGTCAATCACAGGATTCCTAAGGCTGTTGCTCAGGATCTGCGCCGTATTGATCAGCGCCACATGCGAGAACGCCTGCGGAAAGTTCCCGAGCATCATCTTCTTGTCCGGATCGTACTCCTCGGATAGCAGCCCGACGTCGTTGCGGATGCCCAGAACGCGTTCCATCAGCTCGGTCGCCTCAGTCATTCGCCCTTGCAGGGCATAGTTGTCCGCGAGCCAGAGCGTGCAGGCGATGAACGCGCCTTCCGTTCCTGGGAGCCCGTCGACGTTCTCTTTGTTGGTCACGTACCTCCGGACGAAACCTTGGTCCATCAGTTCGTTTTCGATGGCTTTGACCGTCCCGAGCATGCGCGGGTCCCGGGGGGAGATGAATCCGACCAAGGGGAGAAGGAGCAAAGCCGCGTCCACGCCTTTTCCCCCGTAGAACTGGACGAAGCTGCCTTTTTGGGAGTCGAAGCCGCGGGCAAGGATCTCATCTCGGATCCGATCCTTCAGGGCGTTCCAGCGTTCGACAGGGCCTGGTAGGCCGTAGTGCTTGAGGGTGCGAATCCCGCGATCGAGCGCGACCCATGCCATGACTTTCGAGTGAGTAAAATGTCGCTCGGGCCCCCGTACCTCCCAGATCCCGCTGTCTGGCAGCTGCCAGACTTTCTCCAGATGATTCAGGATCCGCCATTGAAGGTTCCAGCTCGCATCCTCCAGCCTCAGGTGCTCCCGACGGGCCAGGTAGAGAGTGTCCAGGATCTCTCCGTACACATCGAGCTGAAATTGCTGGGAGGCCAGATTGCCGATGCGAACGGGGCGGGAGCGGTTGTGTCCTTCGAGCCATTCCAGCTCCATTTCGGGAAGGCGCCGCTTGCCGGTGATGCTGTACATGATGCGGAGGTCGTCCGGCGCCCCGGCCACAGCCCGCAGGAGCCATTCCCTCCAGGCTGTGGCTTCGTCAAGGTATCCGGCGCCGATCAGGGCGCAAAGCGTGAACGTCGAATCGCGGACCCAGCAGTATCGGTAGTCCCAATTGCGGATTCCGCCGATCCTTTCGGGAAGGGATGTCGTCGGCGCGGCGACGATTCCTCCGGTCGGCTCATGGGTCAGCGCCTTGAGCGTGATCAGCGAGCGTTCGACCGCTTCCTGGTATTTTCCGCGGTAGGTGGATTTGGAAGACCAATCCATCCACCAATGCTTCGTCTTGTTGAGTTCTCTCCAAGGATCCTTCACCACCGGAGGGCGTTTGACGTGCGAAGGGTGCCAGTTCAGGAGGAAATGGATCTTCTGGCCCTCTTTGACCGTGAAATCCGAATAGGTGATCCGATTGTCTCCCTTCAGCTCCACGTTCGTGTTCAGATGAAGCATATCAGGGCCGCCGATCGCCACCATCTGCCCGCCGCTGTATTTCACCCAAGGGATGATCGAGCCGTAGTCCATCCTCGCCCTGAGCTCCATTCGCATACGAATCTCCCCGCGCACTCCCCTGATCAGTCGAATGACGTCGGCCCTGCGGGAGTCCGGGAACATGAAATCGATGACTACGGCGGCCCCATGCCAGGATTCGTAGAGAGTCTCCAATACGAGGGTGCCAGGGATGTATCTGCGGCGGACGCGAAACTCGCAGTTCGGAGCGATCTGCCAGTATCCGTTTTCCTGGTTTCCGACGAGTTCGGCGAAAGGCGCCGCTGAGTCAAAGTTCGGCAGGCAGAGCCATTCGATCGAGCCGTTCGCTCCGACCAGTCCGGCGGTCTGTCTATTGCCGATGAGTGCGTAGGTCTCGATTCTGCAGGGCATGAACGCGATATCCTCAGCTCATATGCTCGACCTTGATGCATTTCTGCGAGACGACCTGGACGCCGGCGGAGCGCGCTCGCTCCTCGGCCTCGGGATGAAACACTCCCAGCTGAAGCCAGAGCACTGGGGGACGATCCGGCAAGCTCAATAGCTCGTCCACGACCTGGGGAACATGTTCCGGCGATCTGAAAACGTTGACGATCTCCATACGACCCGGAACGTCTCGAAGGCTTCGGTAACAGGGGTGTCCCAGAATCGATTCATGTCCAGGGTTGACGCCGACGATCTCATAACCCTTGCTCATCATGTATCGAGTTACCTGATAGCTCGGCCGATCCGGATTGGGGCTGAGTCCCACGACGGCAATTTTTTTGTATTTTTTAAGGATTTGAGCGGTGTCTTCCAATTGAGGACTCCTTTTCGGGTACTTGCGAGCGGTCTGAGAGCGAAGGAGGTGCAATTCACCCGCCATATTTTTTCGCGGACGGATTCGGGCATCGCGCGATCCCGGGAAGTCATTGACCTGCCGCACTCAAGACTCTAAAACAATAAGATGAGCGCCAGCGCTGAGTCCACCATGCCTCGCTTAAAGCAGTTTCGCTCGGATTCCCATTTGACTTACCTGGTCGTGGATCCGATGAGCGGAGAGGCCGCGTTGATCGATCCGATCGTGGAGGGAATGAGCGATTATCGGGAGTACGTGACCGACAACAAGCTTCGTCTGGCTTGGGCTTTGGATACTCACACGCATGACGATCGCTTTTCGGCTTCTCATCTCATCGCCGCCGAGACGGGCGCTCGATTCGCCATGTCCGATCGCACGCGATGCCAAAGTGTCGCGCATCGATTGAAAAACCAGGAATCGATACGGATCGGCGCGTTCGGCTTCGAGGTTCTTGAGACTCCAGGGCACACCCAGGATTCGATCTGCCTTTTCGGGCATGGGCTGCTTTTTTCGGGCGATGCATTGCTCTTTGGCTGCGTGGGTCGCGTGGATTACGACGGAGCCGATGTCGAAGCGCTTTGGTCGAGCCTGGCGATCGTGACCTCCAGGCTTCCGCCCGAGACGATCCTTCTGCCATGCCGGGATACGGCCCATCTGGTCTGTTCGACTCTGGGTACTGAGATCAAAAAGAACGAAGAGCTGCGGGTAGGGTCCGCGCGAGGCTTGGCAGAGCTGAAATCCCGGGATCGCCAGCCACGTCCCTCCGAGGAGGCGCGCGCCATCCTCGAGTTCAACCTGTCGCGCATGGCTGGAGCGGGAAGTCCGAATTCGTTCTTTCGGCCTCCCTCGCACGGCTCGGTCGTCGAGCAACGGATCGCGGAAATCAGCGTGGAAAAGCTGAAGCACAAAGTGGGAGGGCGCGGCGATCAAGCATTGTTCGTCGATGTCCGGGAGCCCGAAGAGTACCGCGAAGGACGGATTCCGGGTTCGATTAATATCCCGCTTTCCGAGCTGGGTTTCCATTTTCCCAGGCTCCTCCAGGCCAGTCGGATCTACTTCATCTGCCAGTCCGGCAGACGAAGCGCATTGGCCGCACGCACCTTGGCTTACGTCGGCCATCCTGACGCCGTGAACGTGAACGGCGGGTTCCAAGCTTGGTTGCAGAACGACTTTAGCGTCGAGAAGTGATATTCAACTCCCATGAGGATCTCAGAGATCATACGGGTTTTGGAGGCCCGCGCTCCTTCTGGAACCGCGGAGGACTGGGATAACGTCGGACTTCTTTTGGGTGATCCTGATTGGAAGACCTCCGGCGCGGTGGTCAGCGTGGACTTGACCCCGAAATCCATCGAGCTGGCTCGCTCAAAAGGATTTCGACTGATTATCAACCATCATCCTTGCATTTTCCCGAAAACGCGCGGTCTGGCGAGGATCACGGCCGGCGGGAGCGGGACTTCCGGTATCGTCTTCGAAGCGATGAGGGCGGGGATCGCTGTCGCCGCCTACCACACCAACTTCGATCAGTGCGCGCTCGAGGTGATTCAAAGCGTGGCCCAGGGGATTGGCGCCGTGCCTAAAGGCCGCTTGCTCGAGAAGCCCGCGGGAAGCCTGACCAAGCTCGTGGTTTTCGTGCCCCGGACGCATTTGGAAAAAGTGAGGCGGGCGATCATGGACGCTGGAGCCGGCCAGATCGGAAATTACGATTCGTGCAGCTTCTCGGTTGCCGGCGAAGGAACTTTCCGGGGCGGCGAGGCTACGAACCCCTTTTTGGGCCAGCCGGGCCGCCTGGAGAAGGCGGAGGAGGTTCGGCTGGAGACCGTTTTTCCGAAAGGATTTCAAAAACAGGTGCTTCAAGCATTGTTTGCCGCGCATCCTTACGAAGAGGTCGCTTTCGATCTCTATCCCCTCAAGCAGGAGCCGGCGAATCAGGGGATCATTCCTGGTCTCGGCTATGGCTTCTGGGGCGATTTTCCCAAGGCGAAGGCCTTTTCAGATTTGGCGCAAGATGTTAAACGTCTGTTCAAGATCAACGGTTTTTGGATGACTGAGCCTGTTCCCACTCGCGTGAAGCGGGTCGGGTTCGTCGCGGGAAAGGGCGGCTCCTTTCTTTCGCCTGCGCGAGCAGCCGGTTGCGACCTACTCATCACGGGGGAAGCAGGCTACCATACGGCGCTGGAAGGCGTTCGCCAAGGAATAGGCGTGATGGAGCTTGGGCATCGCGAGAGCGAACGATTTTTCCGTTCCACGGTAAGAAGTTGGCTCAAAGAGGCCGGGCTGAAGTCAGTGGAGCTAGATCAGGCAACTCAGAAGATACAATGACTCGAGGAGAGAGCAATTGACGCAACCATTTCCCCTGAAAGAACAGCTTAAGGCTTTGGAACAGCTCCAGGAACTCGATCTCAAGATCGATTCGCTGAAGAAAAAGAAGGCGGATCTGCCTGGTGCCATGAAGGAGAGCGAAGATGCTTTTCAACAGGTTCGCCGAGCGGTCGAGGCCAAGCAGAACGCTCAGGCGGAGCTTGAGAAATCCAAGCGCCAGACCCGTGCCGCCATCGATCTGAACAACGATCGCCTGGCTCGCTCGACTTCCCGTCTCGAAGGGGTCCAGAATTCCCAGGAGTACCAGGCGGTCTCCAAGGAGATTGATCAGCTGAAGAAGCTGAACGCCAACCTGGAAGAGCAGATCGCCAAAGTGGATCAGGATATCGCGGCGATCGCGACGGAGTTGGAGGGACTGACGGCGAGCCTGAATCAGGCTCGTGAGGCCCGCGATGCGCGCAGCTCTCAGATGAGCGAGGAGGGCAGCAAGATCGACCAGGATATCGCCTCGCTTCAGGCGGAGCGCACGCAGTATCTCGATCGCGTCGAGAAGCGCCTGGTGTCACAATATGAGCGGATCCGCCCGGTGCGCGCCGGAATGGGGATCGTTCCCGCCGTCGGAGGGCGTTGCAAGGGCTGCAATATGATTCTTCCCCCACAGCTCTATATTCAGGTTCAGCGAGGCACCGAGGCGCATCAGTGCCCAAGCTGCTTCAGGTTGCTCTTCATCGCAGGCTCCTGAGCGCGGCAGATCGAAGATTTTCAAGATGGGTGCGGAGCGGGTGACCGCTGGCGATCGGCTCTCGGGCCGGTCGCGGGAGGAAAGTCCGGGCTCCACAAAGCAGGGTACTGGTTAACGGCCAGGCACCGCTCTGGCGACGGAGCTGGTGACGGAAAGTGCAACAGAAAGCAAACCGCCTCGGATCTTCGGATCCGCGGTAAGGGTGAAACGGTGGGGTAAGAGCCCACCGCGTCTCCGGTGACGGAGATGGCACGGCAAACCCTACCTGGAGCAAGACCAAATAGGGAGGCTAGGTCCTTTGAGGACCCAGGATCTGCTCGATCCTTGTCTCCGGGTCAGGTCGCTTGAGGTTTGCGGCAACGCAAATCCTAGAGGAATGGTCACCTCCAAGCCGCAAGGCTTGAAGACAGAACCCGGCTTACAGCTCCGCACCTTTACGATTCCAAGGAGCTTCGACGTTTACAAGCCATCGGCCTAGTGGTTGAATCGGACGGATTCAAGGGGGTTCGATGGCAAAGACGATCTTGGGCGCACTCGCCCTTTTCTGTTTCTCGATTTCATCCGCAGGCGCATTTGAGCTCAGTCGCTCTTACTTGGATGTCCAGGTGTTCATGAGGGACCTGAGCGCCCGCTTTCCCGAAAACGCGCAGCTCTTCCAGCTGGGTACAGCGGATTCAGGCCAGATGATCGAAGGGCTGAAGCTTGGCGATGGCCCCATTCGCAATCTGGTAGTCGCTGCTCACCACGGAAACGAATACGGGTCGGTCGAGGTTGCCAAGGCCGTGGCCGCCTCGCTGGCTGAATATCCGATTCAGGGGCAAACCGTTTTCGTCATTCCGGTCCTGAACGTGAGCGGCTTTGACCGACGCAGTCGAACCGAGCGGGATTCGAACGGGCGCAGTCACGATCCGAACCGCGATTATCCTGGGCCCTGCGGTACTTCGGGCCCCTTCCAGCTCAAGTCCACCACGCTTCTGGCGCAGTTCGTGGAGCGCGAACAAATCGTGGCCTCAGCGACTTTGCACACCTATTACCCCGCCGTTTTGTATCCGTGGGGAATCTCGACGAAGGATCTCGCCACTCCGTATGATGATCTCTTCATCCGCTTGGCCGAAGCCGCGGCGATCGAGAGCCGCTATGAGGTGGGCAATTCCACGGCCCTCCTTTACCCGGCGGACGGAACTTTCGAGGATTACGCCTTTTGGAAGCATGGGGTCTGGTCGTTGCTCTTTGAGATGGGCAATTCCCACTTTCCCAGCGCCGGGGCTGTCGCCCAGATGCTGCGGGTGAACGTGCCCGGGATCCGCCGCTTCCTCGAGCAGGCTCCCACACAGCGCGCTGAGAACCACGCGTTCTCCGGCAAGTGCGATTACAGCTCGCTCTGGCTCGACCGGCGCGACGAGTGATGAGCTCGGAACCGTTCAGCATCGTCTGGGAGCGGCTCGGCTGGCGGCCGCTTCCAGGGCATGCGGCGCCGGATCCTTCAGAAGGGAGAATCGCGCTCGCTGTAGTCGCGCCTTGGTGCCCGGACTGTCTTGAGGCCGGACATCGCTTGCTCGATGAGGCTCCTCCGGGCCGCAAGTGCTGGCTTGTCGGCGAGTTCACGGGCGCAGCCGAGCTTCAGGCATTCGCCGGCGCGTTCCACCTCCCATGGCCAAATCTTCTCGGCCAGCGCGAGAAGAGCGAAGAAAGCCGCCAGCAGGCGCGTTTTCGCGGCATCCGGGAGGCTTGGGGAGACACGCGCCACTGGGGCCTTCCGCTCTGGATCGAGGGAGAGCTTCGAAACGGGTTCCTTTTCGTCGGGAGCGTTCGCTGGCCCGAGTGAATTCCACCTCTTGATTTACCTTTTCAAATCCTTCAAGGTCAGGTTTTTGATTTGCGGCGCGACAATGCCGATGATAGAGGGCTTGCCATATGAAAACTTGGGGCGTTTCCGACTCGCTTAAGCTCTACAATATCGAAAACTGGGGCGACCAGTACTTCAGCATCAACCCAGCCGGGAACCTGACCGTGCATCCCAAGCGTGGTGAAGGCCTGGGCGTGGACCTGATGGACGTGATCCAGGAAATCCGGTCTCAGGGCGTGGAAATGCCAGTGCTCATCCGAATCCAGGACATCATCCGCCATCGCGTTGTCGCGCTGAACGAGGCGTTCCGCAAGACCATCGCCGAGTTCGGCTACAACGGCCGCTACCAGGGCGTCTACCCGATCAAGGTCAATCAGATGCGCGAAGTGGTCGAGGAGATCCTCGACGCCGGCCGGCCCTATGATTACGGTCTGGAGGCGGGCTCGAAGGCGGAACTCGCGGCCGTGATCGCGATGAACACCAGCCCCAATTCGCTCATCCTCTGCAATGGCTACAAGGACTACTCCTTTATCAAGACCGCTCTCCTGGGCCGCAAGCTCGGCAAGCGGGTGATCATCATCGTGGAGAAGCTTTCGGAGCTGTATCACATCATCGCGATCGGGAAGGAACTTGGAGTCACCCCCGAGATCGGCATCCGCGCGAAGCTTTACTCGAAGGGAAGCGGCAAGTGGGAATCCAGCGGCGGCGAGTCGGCCAAATTCGGCCTTTCCACTCCCGAGATCCTGCAGGCGATCCAGGTTCTCAAGCAGGAAGGGCTGCAGGACAGCTTCAAGCTCCTTCATTTCCACATCGGCTCCCAGATCACCGCCATCCGAACCATCAAGGACGCGGTCAAAGAGGGAACCCGCATCTACGCCAAGCTTCGAAAGATGGGCCTCAACCTCGAGTTTCTCGATGTGGGAGGCGGGTTGGGGGTGGACTACGACGGATCCCGAACCAGCTTCGAGAGCTCGATTAACTACTCGCTCAATGAGTACGTGAGCGACGTCGTCTACTCGATCAAAGAGATTTGCGAGGCCGAAGAGGTCCCAGAGCCGAACATCGTCTCCGAGAGCGGCCGCGCCATCGTGGCTCACCACTCGGTCTTGGTCGTGAACGTTTTCGGAAGCATCGAAGTAGGCGCCACGCCGATCTCGCTCGACGAGACCCAGGACGAGGACGACGTGGTCAAGGAGATGCGTTATGTTTCGCAAAACCTGACCTCGAAAAACCTGCTCGAGCATCTTCACGACGCCATTCAGCGCAAAGAAGAGGCTTTGAGCATGTTCAAGCTCGGCTTCCTCTCCCTCGAGGACAAGGCCAAGGTCGAGCATCTTTTCTGGCAGATCTGCAAGACGATCCACAAGAACTCGGCCGGGCTGAAGTATGTTCCGGATGAAGTAGAGGCCCTGAAAAAGCATCTGGCGGACCAGTACCTCTGTAATTTCTCGGTTTTCCAGTCATTGGCCGACCACTGGGCGATTCAGCAGCTTTTCCCGATCGTGCCGCTTCATCGCCATGACGAAGAGCCCACCCATGAGGCGACGCTGGTCGACATCACCTGCGACTCTGACGGCAAGATCTGCAAATTCATCGATCTTCGCGACATCCGGGATACGCTCCCGCTGCATCCGCTGAAATCGAATGAACCCTATTACTTGGGGATTTTTCTATGCGGGGCGTACCAGGATATCATGGGCGATCTCCATAACCTCTTCGGTCGGGTCAACGAAGTCCACGTTTTCCTGGATGAATCCGAGCCAGGTGGCTACTACATCGAAGAGGTGATCAAGGGGAACAATATCGCGGGCGTGCTTTCCTGGATCCAGTACAGCGCGACGGATCTCGAAAAGAGGGTCAAAGAGACCATTGACCAGAAGGTCCGTGAGGGCGTGATCAAGCCCAAAGAAGGAGTTGAGCTGCAAAACTTCTATGAGGGAGTGCTCCACGGCTACACCTATATGGATGTGGAGCGGCGCTCCAGAATGGACAGGTCGGCCGAGATCATGCCGGCGTCCAGCTCGACGGCGCCTTCTTCCTCGGGCACGATGCACTGACTTGCACCCGCCCCCTTTGGAGCGTAAAAGGGGGGCATATGAAGATCTGCAATCAAGGCTTTGACCATGTTGAGTTTGTCGTCCGGGATATCGCACCTCATGCTCGCACCTACGAAAGGTTAGGTTTCGAGAAAGTCGGCGAGCGTGTTCAAGCCGACCGTGGGCTTAAAAGCGCCCTTTATCAGCAAGGTTATGTTCGTATCCTCCTCACTCAGCCCGATGGATCGGCGGCCAGCGAAACCCAGAATGCGACTCGGTTCCTGAAAGAGCAGGACGAGGGAATCTGCGTGCTGGCGCTCGATGTGGACAATGCCACTGCGGCGTTTGAAGAGACGACCAGCAAGGGCGCCCGCCCCGCCATGGAGCCCAAAATCTTCGAAACGGCTGAAGGCCAGGTGACTCGTTCGGAGATCTGGACCCCGGGCCGGGTCAGGTATGCGTTCATCGAGCGAAAGACGCCCAACGGAGTGAAAGGCAAAGCGCTTTTCGACGATGGGCTCGTGGTCTCCCGCCTGGAAAGCCCTTCGCCGATGAACATCCGGGTCATCGATCATCTCACCAATAATGTGGGCATGGGAGAGATGCAGACTTGGGTGGACTTCTACCACAACGTCTTCGGTTTCATCACGACCCGTCATTTCGATATCCGCACCGGGCGAACGGGCTTGATCTCCGATGTCGTCCAGTCCGAAGACGGCCGGATCAAGGTGCCGATCAACGAAGCCACCGAACCAGAGAGCCAGGTCCAAGAGTTCGTCGATCGCCTGAAGGGTTCGGGAGTTCAGCATCTGGCTCTATTGACGACCGACCTGATCCACA
>CAYNDM010000031.1:0-15582 GCA_964395265.1 uncultured Bacteriovoracaceae bacterium | reverse complement strand
TGGTCAGGATCGGCGCGGCGCGCATCGATCAGCTCCTCCCCTCTTTAAGCTCGCGCTCGACGGCCTGGAGCTGGTCCCTGGCCTCTGAGTAATGGGGGTTGACCCGATCGCGATGGAGAATCCGCATCACCGCTTCGTAATGGGCCTGTGCGTCCCGCAGTTTCCCCGAGGTCTGGCTCTTCTTTCCATGCTCGAGGTGAAACTTCACTTCATCCTCGATCGCCTTGCGGCAGTTCTCGAGGTAGATCCTGGCCAGCCTATGGCCAGGAGAGACTTGAAGCGCGTTTTCGAACTGAGTCTGGGCACGGAGGTAGTTTTTCTCGCGGAACTCCCTGAATCCGATCTTGAAGAACATCTCCGCCGCACGATTGGTCCTTCCAGACATATCCACGTCAGGAGGCAGGAGAGCCGCGGGATCCCTGCCGTCGCGGGCGGCTTTCTTGGCCGCGGGCTTTTTGGGAGATGGGCTTTCGCTCAGGAACATGAACGCGGCGAGCCCGGCCGCGCCGAGCAAGAGCATGTTCTTTCGGCTCGCGGGAGAGCGCGGACGGGAGCCGACGGGACCTCCCAATCCAGGGGCGCCCGTCATCATCCCAGGTACCGCTGTCGCTCCTTGCAATCCTGCCATCGCGCCGCCAGGCGAGGGCCCCGGCAATGCCGGTGTCGAGGAGGAGCCCATATGCCCGAGCGATCTCACTCGATCTTTCTGGGCCGCGAGCTTGGCTTGATCAGCCATGACCTGTTCCATGGACTTCGGTGGAGCGGCCAAAAACGTCGTAGCCGCATCGGACGAGACGAATTCGAGCGTCGTGCCTCCGATCGTGATGGTATCGCCCGACTTGAGCTTGGCCTCGCGGGCCATCGACCCGTTGACGAAGATCCCGTTGGCGCTCCCCAGGTCCTTCGCCGACCAACCCGCCTTCTCCAGCGTGATCTCGACATGGCGCCTGGACGCCTTGAGATCCGCGACCATGACGTCGCAATCCTCTCCACGACCGACCAGAATCTTCTTCCCGGTCAGCACGAAAGTCACCCCGTGATCGGCTCCGTGCACGACCTTCAGCCTGGCCAGTTCGCCGGGCTGCCTGGGGACGCTGGCTTGCTTGAAGCGTGTCGCGCTGCTCATTCAGCCCCTCACCCCTCCGCCCTCGTCGCGATCAGGACATAACCTTTCGCCGACGCTCCAGGCGATCCAAGTGCGTTGGCGCTCATCTTGTAGCTGATGCCCGAGAACTCGAACTCGTCCGTCAGGCCATCCCCTCCCGTCGGGACTCTCTCGAAGAGATCCGTCACCATCGAGTTGAATGCCTGGTCGCGCCCCACCGACGAGAGCTCCTGCCCGATCGAGCTGTCGCCGCGGATTCCCGTGATCTCCTCAAAGAGCTCGTTCACGTAGAGAATCTTCTTCTCGTCGTCGCAAACCACGATTCCGAACTTCCCGATGCCACCGAACATGCGCATCGGCCCAAGGTAGTCGTCGATGTTCGGACCGGCCGCCCCCATTCCCATGCCCATCGGATCCGCCGACTCCCCCCGCGGAACGCGCTGTAGAGTGGAGTTGATGATATCCCAGAGGGAGTTCAGCTCCTCCATCTTGAATTCATGAGTCACCTCGGGCATGTCGCCCTTGAGCACGCGATCGATGTCGTCGTTGAGAACCTGAAACGGCTTCAAAGTGAGCCGGTAAAGAATCGCGAGTACCAGCGCGGCCAGAAGCCCCGTCGTGATCAGCGCCTCGGCGTAGATCATGCCCATCTCGCCCATCTGAAGCGTGGCCAACGAGCTGTCGAGAGACACAATCGCCATGGCGACGATCTCGTTCTGTCCGTTGCGCGGATTGAAGACCTTGATTGGCTCGATCGCCATCACCGTATCTCCGTCGACGTCCGCGCTGATTCCCTTGGTAAGGCTTCCCCTTCGGTAGGAGTCACGGGCGGCGATCGCGATCTTCGCCTCGGTCCCGACGGTGAAATACTGGTTCATGCGGCTCGCGGGGGCAATGATCCTGCTTTCGAGGTCAGTGATGACCGCGACCCGGACGCCGCGCTCCCTTTCCACCGACTCGATCGTCGTCTTGGTCTCGGCGCCTTGGGCGATCGCGGGAGTGTTTTGCGTCACCAGAACGCGCGCCATGGTGCCTGCCCGGCGCTTCGTCTCCTGGATGATGGCTTTGGTGCTCGAGTTGAGAATCGGCTCGACCGAGATCACCAGGTTCGCAAGCACGAAGAACGCCGCGAGGCCGATGCCCACCACGCGCCACTCGTGCTTCATGTTGAGATTGTAGAAAAACGGCATGAGCTTGTGCTCAAACCGCCAAATCAGCCTGCCGCGAAGATCGGACGGCATCCCGCCAGCCTGGCCCCCCGCCACGCCGGGGACGCCACCTATCGCGGCCATCGGGTCTCCTCCGGGCACGGCGCCATGCGCGGCGGCAGCTCCCGCGTGTTGCGCAACCATCGCGTTGCCGCCGGCCGCAACCGCTCCCGGAAACTGCAGCACCTCGCCCATGCCCGCCACTGCCGGGGCGTGCTGCATTCCGCGCCGGGGAGGAATGCCTACTTCGAGCACGAATTCGCCGACGCTGATCCTGTCCCCAGGACCCACCTTCTTCTCGTTGCTCAGCACGCCGTTGACGAAAGTGCCGTTCGCGCTGTGGTTATCCCTGATGACGAGCTCGCCGTTGCTGCACACGAGCACGCAATGGCGCTTCGAGACTCGTGAGGACTGCAACACGATCTCGTTGCCGCCTTGGCGCCCGATCGAGGTTTCGCCTTCCTGAACAGCGAAGCTGCTCCCTCGATTCGGTCCAGCGATGACAGTCAGCTTATACATAGCTCGTCCCCTGCCAGGATCCCATGCCGCCGAATGCTGCCACTCGGAAGCTCCAACGCGTCGGATGCGCGAAGATCCATCAGAGGTAGAGCTCTCCACGGACGCACGTTCTCGTGCGCCGACGAAACTCTCCAGTACGTCTTTCCGTCGTTCCCCTGAAAGGGAGAGACGAAAAGCACGTCGATCGGAATTCTCATGAACCACATGTGGATGTTGTTGCACTTCGGGAACAACATCCCCTCTCCGCTCGCCATCGCGGATCTTCCGATCAGTCCTCTGAGGCGATCAAAAAAACGCTCCGCCACAAAGCACTTATCGGCAACAAGGGCTTGATTTTTGAGGGCTTTGACAGTGACAAAAGCGCGATGGTTGCCCATGTGTCCAGTATATCAGACCCACGGCCGGCAGAACTGTGTCGCCATGGACCCATGGGGCCGAAGCGACATGCGCGTGATCCTTACTTTCCTCCGTAGATCATGCCGAGGAAAAAAGGCGCGAAAATCATGAGCATAACCGCCGGGAGGATGAACAGGACCAACGGCAAAATCACCTTCTGGGCCGCCGCCGCGCCGGCCTTCTCGGCGTCAAGAATCCTCTGCACCCGGATCTGCTCGGACTGCTGCCTTAGGATTTTTCCGATCGACGCGCCCATCTGATCCGCTGAGATGAGGATCGAGACGAACGAATTCATCTCGGGAAGGTCGATCCGTGTGGCCATCTCGCGCATGGCCTCGGCCCGGGAAGCCCCGACCTTGATCTCCTTGAGCAACTGGCTGAACTCATCGACCAACGGGCTGGGATTAGCCTTCTCAACGACCTTGCTGATCGCTCCCACGAAATCCAACCCCGCTTCGGTCGAGAGCGCCAGAAGGTCGATGATGAACGGCATGGCCTTCTTGATGACTTTTTGACGCCTCGCGATCCGCCCGTTGACCCAGAGGTCGGGGTAGAACCATCCGACGATGCCGGACCCGAGAATCAGCATCGTATCGACATCAATGAGATCCGCAGCTTTGAGGAAACCTCCGACGATCGGGAAGAAAATGATGAGGAAAAGCTTGAACGCGATGAACTCGTCAGGCGTCAGCTCGTCTTTGAGGCCTCCCGTGATCAACTTGCGCTTGTAAGTCTTGCGCATGTTCTCGAGGCCGGGCTTGCCCCGCACCATCGGGACCACGTACTGGGTGAAAAACGGACGCGTGATCCGCACCAGTCCGTTGCTCGCTTTGCGATCGCGGAGATCCGCCAAGTTCTCCTGCGCGAGCCGGCTTTCCTGCTCCTGCATGAGATAGCGAGACAGCAGGAAGGCTCCAAGGCCGACGAGAACGTAAGCCGCATTGATGACGAACTGGCCTTTGTCGATCGACTCGAGGTTCATATTGGTCCCGATAGCTTATCGGCAGGGAGAAGCCCCAGCTAAAGGCAATGTGGCGCGACGCTTGCTTGGATTCAGGAGCATGACAGAGACCGAAAGTCTGATGATGGGTTTGCTGACCGTCGGCTGGGTGCTCGCGCTGACGCTCGTCCCGATCCTATCCGCCGCAAGGTATACCTTTCGTGAGCGACGCTATCGGGCGCGGACCAGAGGCGCCGCCTACGAGTTGAAGCCGGACTCACGTGATCGAAGTCGCGCCGCTTAAGGGGTTTTCGGCCGCTCGCCGCCGTCCAGCTGATTCAGCCGGAGGAGTTCTTCGAGCGACAGCTCCACTCGAATCGACTCTCCCTTTCTCACCACGCTCTCGCCCGACATCGTGGGACGTGGGGCCCGTACCGGCCCTGCCGGGGTTTGGATGACCAGAGCCTTCTCTTGGATCTCCGATACCGTTCCTTCGACCGAAACGCGATCCATCTGGATCGACGCCATCGACTGCCCGCTGAGCGCCAGTAGTCCACATGCGATCAGAGACGGAAGCCAAACCCTCTTTCTCACGATGCCTCCCCCGGAACCGCGGTAGCGATCGTCGTCGACTCGTCCTTGGCGCAAGACGTGGCGTCAGGACATCGAGGCGCGCTCGCCCCTCCTCCCGCCGGGCATAAAGCATGGGTCGTGAACACCACCCCTCTCTCGGCGCCATCCATGGCCTTGAGCGTGATCTTGCACTCCACTTCGCCGATACAATAGCCCTGGCTCGCGGTTCGCGCGGAGAGCTTGAGGTGCCTTTGCGCGCGTCCCTTGACCCAGGAACAGGCCAGGCTCTTCCTGCTTTCGTTCCTCGCATGGTCCTCGGCGCTTCGCAGCTCAGCGGCGAGGCGCTCCACCTTCGCGGCCGAATAGTATCCCTGGTCACGACACCTTTTCACGCGCCCCAGGTAAATCCTGACCAGATCGTCTCTCTGGGCTCTCAGCTTCTCGGTCTGGGACGGGTCCTTGAGCTCGAGAGGAGTCGCGATCACCTTGACGTGCTCGCTGGCAGGCACTCCCGCCGCACTCAGCTTCGCGGAGATTTCCTGCGGGCCGAACTCCTCCCCTCCTCGCATGGCGATGGAATGGGTATTGGAGAAAAAGTGAATGTGAGACGCGAGTTTCTCGAGCGAGAAAGGCCCGTAGATGAAAGGCGTTCCGACTTCCTGGTTGCCGCGGTAATCATGGTGAACCCATTTGACCTCAACCCCGGAGGGAGTTCCCTTGAAATCGAAGGTATAGTACCCGAGAAGCTTCGGATCCTTTCGGATATCCAGAGGCCCTTTGGCTTCGGAGAGAGTTTTCTGGCAATAGCGGAAGGTCTCCAGACGGCTCGCTACCTCCGGATCTATGCGGAGACGATCCAAGCTCAGTGTCCGATACTCTGGAGGAAGGTTGGGGAGCTCGCCGCGAAGCGCCTCTTGAATGGGAATTTCAACCCAATAGTCGGGATCCTTGGTCTCGTCGGCCTGGGCGATTGAGACCATTGCCATCGCGATCAAAGCAGCCGCGTTGGGATGGATTCTCTTCATATCTCCCTATGGTACACGCTTTCGGCCATTTTCATACTGCTCCTTCCCATGCGACCAGCCATGATAAGCCTAGCTATGGTCGACAAATCGTCTCTCAGAAAAGCAGGTTCCCAAATCAAAGCGGTGATCAGGGATCTATGGCGTCAAATTTCTGAAGCCCAGCTCCTCATGGTTTCCTCAAGCCTGGCGTACACCACGATCCTTTCGATCATTCCGTTGCTGGCGGTCAGCTTCTCGATCTTCCAGGCATTCGGCGGCCTCGAGAAGCTGTACGGGATCATCGAGCCGATCATTCTACGCAACCTGGCCGAGGGCGTCGACGAACAGGCCCTCGCGCGCCTGCGACAAATCGTTGGCAACATCCAGGGCGGAGCGCTCGGAGCGACGGGCCTGGTCGCCCTGATTCTCACCAGCATGGCGCTCCTGAACAGCGCCGAAAAAGCCATCAACAGCGTCTGGCACGCCACCAAAAAAAGATCCCTCTTCGAGAAGGTGGCCAGCTACTGGCTCTTCATCACGCTGGGTCCCCTTGCCGCGGCCTTCATCATCGGGGCGGCAACTTCCTCAAGCATGCCGCTGAGCCGCCTCGTTCCTGGCCAGGCCGTCATTTTTCTGATCACGATCGGTCTCTTCTTCTCGATCTACAAATGGGTCCCGAACCGAAACGTGCACTGGATACCCACGCTCATCTCCGCTTTCATCACCTCGGTCCTTTGGAACCTAGCCCGCGTAGGCTACGCCCTGTATACTGAGACAGTGGTCAACTATGATAGGATTTACGGAAGCCTGAGCGCTATCCCGATTTTCATCCTATGGATCTACATCGCGTGGATCATTGTCCTTGGAGGAGCCGCATTGACAGCGGTTCTCCAAAAGAGGTTCGACTTTGAAGAAGAATCAACTGCTCCTGTTCGTTAGCCTGCTCTTCGCATTCTCGTTCGCCCATGCATCCCCACCCAAGGAGAAACTGCTTTGGGACAGCTGGTACACCGTCCAAGTCGGAAAGGGGATGAAGTACGCCTACTACAACGAAAAGGTCACCTTGAGCGACGGGAAGATCCTTTTCCAAAACAAGTTCTGGAAGAAGGAAGAGGGCTATATCAATCAGGAGCAATTGGGCGCGGTCGCAGCGGCCGACGAGAAACTTACGCCCATGTTCTTCAATTTCAGGAGCGTCTATCGCACGACCGAGACGCGGGTCGACGGAACCGTGAAAGACGGAAAGATACTCAGCGCCAAAGCCCGCCGGGCAGGCAAGGATCTGCCTACGGTGAGCAAGAGTTTGCCAAAAGATGTCATTTTTACCTCGATTTTTCCGGTGTGGCTCAAAGAGCAGTGGCAGAAGCTGGACTCCGGCAAGACTCTTTCGTTCGTGAGCTTGCTGGAAGACGACGTCGATACGGGCTTCGCTACCGCTCATGGCCGGGTCCGTCTCGAGCCCTCCGACGAGCTCTCGAAAAAGACGAAGACCCGCAAAGGCCTTGTCGACTTTCGAAACATGAAGAGCACCTGGTATGTTCTCGCGACAGGAGAGGCGGTTCGGATCGAGATCCCTGCCCAAGAGACATTGGTTGAGCGAGTCGACCGCGCCAAGGCCGAAAAGTTCTTGGACGAGTGATGATCAAACGGGTTCTCGGCATGCTGATGGTGCTCCTGGTCGTCTTCGCGGCCAGCAGGCTCATCGTTCGCGCCCTGCCTGGCGACCCGCTGAATACCTTGCTGGCCGAAACCGGCACGAGCATTCCCCCCGAAGAGCTGGCCCGCGAACTCGGCTTGGACCAACCCTTTTTTCCTGCCCTCTGGCAGGATCTGCTCCGAGCGCTTAAAGGGGATTGGGGCGCATCCATTCTGACGCGCGAGCCGGTGGCAGGCGTGCTGCTCGCTCGGCTGGCTAGGACGGCGCAATTGACTGCTCTCTCGATCCTGATCGGCTTGTCCGTCAGCCTTTGCCTCGGACTCGCTGCCGCCGGCTTTCCGGATCGGCGTTGGGGGCGCTTCGCCGATCGCTTGTGCACCGGGTATGGAGCGGTCTCATCCGCGCTTCCCACGGTATGGATCGGGCCGATGATGATCTACACTTTCGCCGTTGTCGTCCCCTTGTTCCCCGTCAGTGGACACATCGCGCTTCCCGCGTTGACGCTCGCCATCGGGTTCACGGGGTTCTGGTCCAGGCTGATCCGCGAACGGGTGAGAGAGACGCTGCGGTTCGGAGCCGCGCCCGGAGCTCGCGCGCGGGGCTTGTCGGAGACGAGGATCGTGATCAAGTACGGGTTGGCGCCCGCGTCCGGCGCTTTGGCCGCTTTTCTGGGAACGCAGGTCGGAGCGCTGCTGGGCGGAGCGTTCGTCACCGAAGCGATCTTTGACTGGCCCGGGATCGGAAGCTTATTGGTCGATTCGGTGCTGAAGCGCGACTACCCGCTCGTCGAAGGGGCCGTATTCGTCGCAGCCGCAGCTTCGCTTCTTGGAACGGCGGCAGGCGATCTCGCGCAGTCCCGCATGGACCCAAGGGGAGCCCAGGAATGAGGAGACTCACCGCCGGCTCGGCGATCCCGCTGCTTTGGCTCATCGCCTGGTTCGGAGCCTCCCTGTTCGCAATGAGGCTCGGAAACGAATTCGACCTTCCAAAGACTTTGGCCAGCGGACACGATGCCTTCGGCCGCGAACTCGCGGGGCTGGTCCTGCAGTCATCCGCATCGAGCGCGGCGTTCGCGGCCGCCGCTACGTTCGTCTCATGCGTGATAGGAATCTCCCTCGGAAGCGGACTGGCGCTTTCTCCATCCCGCTTTCAGCACTTGGGCCTGCGGGCCTTGGAGTTTTTCCTCGCTTTTCCATCATTGCTGATCGCATTGGCGCTCGCCGCGATCCGAGGACCGGGATGGGACACGCTCAGCATCGCGCTTCTGATCGGGGTGCTCCCGAGTTTCACCCGCCTCATCTATCTTCGGAGCAAGGAGCTGCTGGCCGAGGATTACGTCCAGGCGGCCAAGAGCTTGGGGGCACGCTCCCCCAGGATCATCCGCAAGCACCTCATGCCCCATCTAGTCCGGCTTTGCTCGATCAAAGTCCCCCAGCTCTTCGCCGGCGCTCTGCTGGCCGAGGCGACGCTTTCTTTCCTGGGGGTAGGCGCTCCGATCGGTCGGGACACATGGGGGACGCTTCTGGCCCAAGGCAAGGATTATCTTCTGGAAGCCCCTCATATCGCTATCGGTTCCGGCGCGCCTCTGCTGCTGACCATCCTGGCGCTTCAGTTGCTTTCAGAAAGACTGGCAGAAAAAGAATGAGCCACGTAAGATTTCCATATGTCATTGATTGATGATGCCAAAAGCGCGCTCGGAGAACTCTTCATTATCGGATTCAATGGCTTAGAACTCTCGGATGACACGGCCGCGTTCCTGTCCCAAGCCAAGATTGGTGGAGTGATCCTCTTCGCGCACAACTACGACATCCCCGGGCAGCTCGCCGAGCTGACCAATCAGATCCAAGGCTGCCGAACCGAGCTCCCCTTGTGGATCTGCGTGGATCAGGAGGGCGGCAAGGTCCAACGCTTCAAGAGACCGTTCACCAAGATCCCCGAAGCGGCGATCATCGGCGCTTCGGACTCTCCCAAGACCGCGTTCGACGCCTCCGAGATCATCGCGAAAGAGCTCAAGGCGGTTGGGATCAACATCAACTTTTGCCCCGTTGCCGACATTTCGACCAATCCGAAGAACCCCGTGATCGGCACACGCGCTTATGGCTCCACCGAGGAGCGCGTAACCAAGATCATCACCGCGATGGTCCGCGGGCACCTGGTCAACGGGATCCAGCCCTGTGTGAAGCACTTCCCAGGCCATGGTGACACGAGCGTCGACTCCCACTTCGCGTTGCCGCGAGTTGATACTCCCCTCGAAGTCCTGATGGAGCGCGAGCTTCGGCCTTTCATGAGGGCGTTCAAATCGCGTTGCGGTATGGTGATGGTGGGTCACATACTCAATTCCAATCTCGACCCGAAGTACCCGGCCACGCTTTCCCAGAAAGTGATCCAAGATCTTCTCCGCAAGGAGCTTCGCTATTCCCGCTTGATCTTCAGCGACGACATGGAGATGAAGGCGATCACCGATCACTTCGGTCCTGAAGAGGCGCCTCTCCTCGCGATCAACGCCGGCTGCGATCTATTGATCTACCGAAGCGAAGCGGCTGCGCGACATGCGTATGAGAGCGCGACCAAGGCGCTCGAAGAGGGGGCGATCGCACCCGAAACCGTTCTTGAGGCGGCTCAACGATCGAAAACCCAGAAGCAGGAATGCCTGCTTCCCTATGAGCCCATTCAGATCGCCGAGCTCGGGCAAAAGATAGGCCAACCTGAAAGCCAGGCGTTCTTCCAGAAACTCGAAGAGCAAGCCAGATCCAGAAGCTAGCCCCGGCGGCCCCCGGTTCGCGGCGCCCGTTTCGATGCTCTGACCAACAACGAATCCGAGCGGAACCGCCTATTCCAAGACGACGAGGTCAGCGCCTGTTTCGACTGCCTGGCCTTCCTTCACTCGAACTCCCTTGACGACCCCGGCCTGAGGAGCGCGGATCTCGTTCTCCATCTTCATGGCTTCCATGACCAGAAGCGGCTGATCGCGCTCGACGCTTGCGCCTTCTTCCACCAGCACATGCACGATTTTTCCAGGCATTTGCGCTCTGATCCGCACGCCCTTCTTCGTCGTCCCGGCGACCGCATTGATCCGCGCCTCGCCCGCTCGAGCGAAACTCTGGCCCTGCCAGACCTTCCCAGAATTTCGCTGCGCGATTCGAAACGAAGGCCCGCTCTCCTCGTCGTTTTGGCCGTCGAGGTCGAAACCATAGACCCCCTCGGGAGTCTCGATCCAAAGCCCATCCTCGTCCCGGGCCCAGCGCACCTCGATCGGGTCAACGCGTCCTTGAACCAGGACCTGGACCGTTCCGCTCATTCCGCGAGGCGGCGACAGGAAGCTCAGCTCCCATGGCCCGACTTTTCCTTGGATCTTGCTCATCGGCGAAGCCCCTCCTGTCTCGCGACCGCAGCCCAAGCCGAAGCGGAGCAGCCGTCCGGCTCCCCTGAAGCGTGCGTCTCGCCCTGCAGGCTCAACTGGAACAACGCGAGCGCGATCGCGCCCTCCAGCGAGATTTCCGACCCGGAGGGAGCCGTAAGCGCAGGATGCCGAGCGATCAGATCCGTGGTGGTATGGCCTTGAATCACATCCGGGTTGCGGACCAAGCGCTGGAGGAACTCCAGATTCGTGCGCAATGATCCGAGTCGAGACCCATCCTCCCGTTTCGGAGGCTCGACCCGTGTCTCGTCGAGCGCCACCCGCAGGCGGTCCAGCGCCTGTTCGCGAGTCGCTCCCCAAACCGAGACCTTGGCGATCATCGGATCGTAGTGGGTACTGACCTCGCCAGACTGAGTCAGCGCGGCATCGGATCGCACGAATGGCCCCGAAGGAAGTTTGATCAGTCCGAGCACCCCAGGGGCAGGCAAGAACGTCGAAGGATCCTCAGCGTAAACGCGAACCTCGATCGCGCTCCCTTCGCGCTCAGGGATTCGTGGCAACTCAAACTCACCCGCCGCGAGCAGGAGCTGCCAAGCCACCAGATCCACTCCAGTTACCCATTCGGTCACCGGGTGCTCCACCTGCAGTCGCGTATTCATTTCGAGGAAATAGAAATTGCCCTGGCCATCCACGATGAACTCAAGCGTTCCCGCGCCCGCGTACTTCACGTGTTCGGCGACTTTCACCGCGGCGGCGAACATCGCTTCGCGGGTCCGTGGAAACTGATTCAAGATCGGCGAAGGCGACTCCTCCAGCACTTTCTGATGCCTTCTTTGAACCGAGCACTCTCGTTCACCCAGGTGGATCGCCTTTCCTCTCCCGTCGCCGAAAACTTGGATCTCGACATGATGAGGCTCCAGGATCAGTTTCTCGACGTACATCGACCCATCGCCGAACGCGTTCATAGCCTCCCGCGAAGCGCCCTCGAACGAGGACTTCAGTTCCGCTTCGCTGTCCACGCGGCGCATTCCTTTACCGCCTCCGCCTGCGGCGGCTTTCAGCAGGATCGGGTAACCGATCTCACGAGCGATCTTCGCCGCTTCCTCGGCGTTCGGCACTAGTCCCTTGCTCCCAGGCACTCGTGGGACTTTCAGCGCGTCGACCGTCGCGCGCGCTTGAACCTTGTCTCCCATCAATCTCATGCATTCGGCCGATGGGCCAACGAAGACGATCCCTGCTTTCTCGCATGCTTCGACAAAGGCCGGGCGTTCGCTGAGAAATCCATATCCGGGATGAACGTACTTCGCTCCGGTCGCTTTCGCCGCGGCTAAAATCCGCTCGACGTTCAAATAACTTTCCCTGGGAGCCGAAGCCCCCAAGTAAATGGCCTGATCGCAATGACGGGTATGCTCGGCGAAGCGATCCGCGTCGGAATAGACCGCGACCGTTGGAAATCCCAGTGCCCTGCACGTGCGGGCCACGCGAATGGCGATCTCTCCTCGATTGGCGATCAATACAGGCGCACGACTCTTCATAGCGGAATATTCCCGTGCTTTCGCGAAGGCCCCGCCTCGCGCTTGCCTTCGAGCACTTTCAATGCGCCGACTAGGAGCCTTCGGGTCTCCTCGGGCGCGATCACTTCGTCCACGAATCCGAGCTCGGCGGCCTTGTAAGGGTTGGCGAACATACTGCGATAGCGCTCCGTCAGGCGCGCGCGCTCTTCGGCCAAGGTCCCCTTCTTCTCGGCGGCGGCGATCTCTTTCCGGTACAGGATGTTGATCGCGCCCTCCGGCCCCATCACCGCGATCTCCGCTGTAGGATATGCGAAATTAAAATCGGCCCGGATGTGCTTGGACGCCATCACGTCGTAAGCGCCCCCGTAAGCCTTGCGCGTGATCACCGTGACCTTTGGCACCGTCGCTTCGGCGAAGGCATAAAGGAGCTTGGCCCCATGCTTGATGATTCCGCCATGTTCCTGGGCCGTGCCAGGCAGGAAGCCTGGAACATCCACGAACGTCACGAGCGGAATATTGAAAGCATCGCAGAAGCGAACGAATCGGGAGGCCTTGATCGAGGCGGCGATATCCAGGCATCCCGCGAGGTGAGCGGGTTGGTTCCCCACCACGCCGACTGGCTTGCCTCCCAATCTGGCGAAGCCAATGACGATATTCTGCGCGTACGCGGCCTGAACCTCCATGAACTCGCCCTCATCCACCACGTCTTGGATCAGCTTGCGCATGTCGTAAGGTTTGTTCGGCGAATCCGGGAGGATCTTCGGGATCTCCAGGCAGCGGCGATCGACGGGATCTCGAACTTTTCTCGCTGGGGGCGAATCCAGATTGTTCGACGGGATGAAGCTCATCAGCTTTCGCACCGAATCCAGGCAGGCGCGCTCATCGGGAGAAACAAAGTGCGAGACGCCGCTGATCTCGGCGTGGGTTTCGGCCCCTCCCAGGGCTTCTTTCGTGACATCCTCGTGAGTCACGGTCTTGATGACATCCGGGCCCGTGACAAACATATAGGAGGTGTTCTCGACCATGAAAATAAAGTCGGTCATGGCTGGGCTGTAAACGGCACCGCCCGCGCACGGCCCCAGAATGACACTGATCTGAGGCACAACGCCACTTGCTTGGACGTTCCTCCAGAAGATCTCCGCATACCCTCCGAGGCTCTGCACGCCCTCCTGGATTCGGGCGCCGCCGGAGTCGTTCAACCCGATCACGGGCGCGCCGGTTTTCAACGCGAGGTCCATCACTTTGCAGATTTTCTCGGCGTGAGCACCCGACAGGCTTCCTCCGAAAACCGTGAAGTCCTGCGAGAAAAGATAAACGGTCCGGCCATTGATCGTCCCGTAGCCGGTCACCACCCCGTCACCCAGGAACTTCTGTTCCTCCATCCCGAAATCCGAGCAACGATGGACGACGAACTTGTCGAGCTCCACGAAGCTTCCCGGATCCAGGAGAAGTTCGATGCGCTCGCGGGCCGTCAACTTACCTGAAGCGTGTTGCTTGGCGATCCGGTCGGGACCGCCCCCTGATTCGGCCGCATGCTCTTTTTCCGCAAGTTCCCTGAGCTTCTCGAGATAGGACATGACAGAAAGTATTGACACAGACAGGCCGGAACCTCAAAGCCATTCAGCGAAATATAACGCAACTAGCAAACCCCCGGGCGCTTTGCCGACACCTCCTAATAGCGGTTAATCCACTCCAGAAAAGCCGAATAGGTGGGCTCCCGATTCCGAACCGGCTGCAATACTTCGGTGGAGATCGTCCAATGCGGTCCCAAGCGCTTCTGGACTCCTACGCTACCGCTCTCACCCGCGGCGGCCCCGAGATTCAGGGAGGTCCCCTCTCCCAAGCGAATCTTCGCCGAAAGCCTCCCCGTGGTCGGGTCAAAGCCCACGCTTTGGATCGGAGTCGATGCCAGGAGAGAAAGCGACAACAAGCTCACCGCTCGGCCAGCTACCGCTGACTTGAAGTTTCCTACGGTTTCGCTCTGCTCGGGATCCAGCTCTTCGGTCGTCTGGCCGAAAAGGAGCACGGAGACGATCTGATCCTCAGGCAGGGGCGGGTCGCTCTGAAATTGGATCTGCGGCTTCTCGGCAGTCCCTAGCACCAAAACCCGAATGGTGTAATCGCCGTACTTCACCTTCACCAGGCCATCGACCGTTTGAGGGCCTTGCTCCGGAAGCGAGAGAACGAAGCGCTCGACCGTTGCTTCCCTCCCGAAAAAGCGGACTGGGAAGTTTCCGATCCGGATCGCGCCCACAGCCGCTTTCTCGGCGGTGGACACCAGATCCAGCTGTACCGGGATGGGCCCCTTCGTGAGATTCGAAAGAAGCTCGACAGGTCGCCCGTCAGGAGTCCTGACTCGGATCGAATAAGTGAAAGCAGACGGCCCTCCAGGACTTTCCTCGGGCTTCGAAAGATCCTTGATCCTCGAATCCGGCAGCATGCGTGGCGGTGCCCTTAGGTCCAATCTCGGGAGCGAAAGCCGTACGTCGCTCAGCTCCACCTCGAGATCAAGATGCGCCGAGGGGGTCCCCTTCAGATCCCGAAGCTTCAAGTCGCCATCGCTCAGAATTTTGAGAGCCTGATGCTTCGACGCCATCTCCGTCTCGAACGAAACGGGAAACACTCCACCCTTGAGATCCGCGCTTCCGCGCGTCGAGAACCGGACATCGCCGACGAATACATTCAAAGGCGCGGGCACCGCGTACGCTGTGCCACGCAACGCATCGACCAGCTCTTGGAATGACTCAATCTCCAGACGAAGGCCCGTCTCCACTTCCATCGTCCAATCGTTCGGGAACTTCACGGGGATCCCCGAGAACTCAGCCCGGATACCACCGCCTCCCTGCAAAATCGGAGTGGCCAGATCGACCAGCTCCGCCTGGGCCGTTCCCCGGACCGTTTCTTCCATGGAAGGGATCAGCTCCAGAGCACGGAGATCAGCCGTGAGAGTCACTCCCACGTCTTTCGGAAACTCCAGTTTCGTGAATTTCGGATGGGTCCGTTCCGGAAAGATCGCCCTGACGGGGCAATTGACCTGGATTCTCGCCATTCCTGGCGCTGCTCCGTCCACTCGCCCAGCCTGCTGTCCTTTTTGAGCGGTATCCCGCGCGCTCTCGACGCGCGAAGAAAGTCGACAATCCTCAACTCGGATCGACTCCGCCTCCGGCAAGAACCCTCTCAGGACCTAGTCCGCTCTCACTTGAATCAAGGAAGGGTTGATTCGTCCGTCCGCGTTCGCGGCGATGCGTTTTCCTCGTTGAGCGAATTCCCCACGCAACTCATAGTCGAAATCCTGAGCCGTTCCTCTC
>CAYNDM010000030.1:0-15865 GCA_964395265.1 uncultured Bacteriovoracaceae bacterium | reverse complement strand
GAGTGAAACCAGGGAGAGTCGCGGTTCTCGCGCGCAAGGGGTTTCCGACTCCCGAAAGGATCCCAAGAGCGCAGAGTTGATCCCGGTGGGTGTGACGGGTGGAGCGACCACCCGGATCACTGAGACTGGCGATATCGTCGTCAAAGGCGTGACGCTTGAGAATACCGAGTTCGATTTCCCGGTCACGATCAATAGCCGAGTGGAGTATTGGATCGATTACTTTCTGGGCAAGGGAAGGCCTCACTTCGCGCGTTACTTGGAGCGCTCCGAGCTTTTTATCCCTTACATCCGGCCGCTCCTGCGCCAAAACGGGATGCCCGAGGATCTCGTTTACCTCGCCATGATCGAAAGCGGCTTCAACAATCACGCTCGTTCCCACGCCAAGGCCGTGGGGCCTTGGCAGTTCATCTCGGCCACGGGCAAAAGGTATGGCTTGATGGTCAACTGGTGGGTGGATGAGCGAAGGGACACCCATAAATCGACCCTGGCCGCGGTCGCTTATCTGCGGGATCTCTACTCGCTTTTTGGAAGCTGGGAACTTGCGGCTGCCGCGTACAACGCGGGCGAGGCCAAGATCGCTCGCGGCGTGCGCCGCTTTGGCTCGAAGGATTTCTGGGTGATTTCGAAGCATCAGTTCCTCAGGCCCGAAACCCGTGATTACGTACCAAAGATCATCGCGGCCGCAATCGTGGCCAAGAATCGCACTTTGTTCGGCTTCCCGGCCTCGTCCATCCGTCCTGATCAAGGAGAAGCGATCGCCGGCGACGGGCATCTCGTGAAGCTCGAGAAGTCCAGCGGCTCCGACGAGGAAGTCGCGGCGGCCACGGCCGACGTCAAAGAGGACGCCGAATCCGAAGCGCCTGAAACCGTCGCAAGCGTGATCAACGAGGTCGAGCAGACTACCAGCCCCGATGAAAATGACGAAGCCGTTACCGCTGCCGTGCTGCTCACGCCCAACCGCGACGGAAGCCAGCCTTTGGCCAAGCCGGTGGCGACCCCGACGCTGAGCAAGAAGGGCGAGCTTACCGGTGAGCAACTCGTCGAGTTCGAAGTGCAAAGCCCAGCCGATATCCTGAAGATCGCTCGGGCCGCCGGGCTGTCTTACCACACGGTGAAGGCGCTCAATCCCGAGATCCTGCGCTGGGTGACGCCGCCTACGGTCAGCACTTACCGAATCAAGCTTCCCTCATCGGTCAAAGATCAGTTCCTGGCCAATTACAATCATAGCTCGTTCCCGAGGCAGGTCGAGTTCCTGGCTTATAAAGTCCGTAGCGGAGAAAGTATCGCGAGGGTCGCCGGGAAGTTCGGCATCAAGGTCGATCCCATCTCCGACCTCAACGGCGTGTCGCCCAAGCGCCCGTTGCGCCAAGGCACCCAAGTTCTTTTGCCCATGCCCAATGACCGTTCGCGGACGCTGGCTTCGCTCGATGTCATCGATCCTCCCGAACGGCGCCGTCGCCGTGCTAGGCGCAGTCGCAAGTCGCGAAAGTACTACAAGGTGACTTACAAGAAGCGCCAGGAGGCCAGAGCCGCCCCCGTGCGAAACAATCGCGACGGGACCTGACCGAAGTCTCGCTCGGATCGGCGCAGGAATTGAAAGAGGGTACGCGTGATGCGTGCCCTCTTTGTTTTCATGCTTTTGTTCGTCCTCTCTCTTTCGGCCGCGGCTTCGTCTTCTTCGTTCCTTTCGTCTCCTTCAGCCCCGAGTCGCGATAGGGTCCAGAAAAGGATGGATCGTCGCCCAGGGCCCTTCGTTCAGTGGCCCGGTCTCACTCAGGATGAGCCGGAGGAGAAGGTGAGGGTGGTCGAGAAAGAGGCGAACCGGGATTCCGATTCCCACGATCGTTCTCGCGAGGCCTCGGCCGAATCCCCGCTTGCGCGCGCGAGGGCCAGGCTGCTCTGTATCAGCCGGTATTCGACCGAGGAAGAGATCAGGAAGCACTGTGAGCTTCCCTCGGAGACCCTGACAAACGACGATCGCCGGCGAATTGTCGAGGAATCTTCCGAAACAATCCGTGACTTGAAAGCCGCCCCAGTCCTATAACTGGGAATATGGGCCTGATTGTCCAGAAATTCGGGGGAACCTCGCTCGGCACGCCGGACAGGATCCGTGCCGTGGCGGACCGGGTCGCGGCCACTGTGCGCGAGGGAAACTCAGTGGCCGTGGTTGTTTCGGCCATGGGTAGCACGACGGATGATCTGCTGACACTTGCGCATCAAGTAGCGGAGAATCCCCCCCATCGCGAGATCGATATGCTGCTCACAGCTGGCGAACGCATCTCGATGGCTCTTTTGAGCATGGCGCTTGCGGAGCGAAAAGTCGGGGCGATTTCGTTCACAGGTTCGCAGACCGGAATCATCACCGATCCGAGTCATCGTCGGGCCCGCATCGTGCGAATTCTGGGGGACCGCGTGAGGAGCGCGATCGCCGATCGCAAGGTCGCCATCATCGCGGGATTTCAAGGGGTGAGCGAGAGCAAAGAAATCACGACGCTCGGCCGAGGGGGCTCGGATACGACCGCAGTAGCGCTGGCCCTGGCGCTGAAAGCCGAACGCTGCGATATATTCACGGACGTCGACGGGGTTTTTTCGGCCGATCCGAGGGTGGTGAAGGAGGCTCGGCTCCACTCCCGGATCCCGCACGATTTGATGGTTGAGCTTGCGGTGCGTGGCGCGGGGGTGCTGCATCCGCGAAGCGTGCAATTGGCGAAACAATATGGAGTGCGCCTTTGCGTGCGCAATAGTCTAAGAGAAATCAGTGATCCAAATGAGGGAACCGAAGTGGTGTCAAACGATCAAACCCGAGGGATTGAAGAGTTCAATGTCGTAGGAGTCACGGCCGATTCCGACAAAGGCCTGATGACCATCGAGCTGATGCGACCGACCGTTCTGGGAGCGGTCTGGGATGCTGCGGCGCAGTCGCATCTGAACATCATCACGCCGCTCTTTTCGGGCTCTAAAGTGCAATTTTTCACGGATGTGGAGTTCGAAGGAGAGTGGAAGAAGCACCTTCAACGCCTGACCGTCGAGGGTTTTGTCAAAAGCTTCGATTTTGACCTCGGCGTCGTTCCCCTTTCTGTCGTCGGCCATCGGTTTACCCAGGATGGTGCGGCGCTTCTAGAAATCATGGAAACCCTTGCCCATAGCGGAATCTCGGTTACGATGGGGGCAGCTTCGTCCCTGGCGATCACGCTAGCTGTTCCCTCCACTCACGTGGAGGATGGGGTTCGCGCGTTACACCAGAAGTATTTGGGAGAGAATCATTGAGTCACGAGTCTCACGCACAAAAGGTTGCCGTCATCGGAAATGGTTGGGCTGCGGTCGCGGCGGTCGGCCTGCTCGCGCGTTCCGGTCACGAAGTCGCATGGATTCCCCATTCAGCGGCTCGAATGAGCGCCCCTCTGCCCAGCCTGGAAAACGGGCCCGGAGTGGAGGTCTGGCGCATCCTCGCACGCGCGCTCGAGATGGATTTGGGCGTGCCTCAGACCGGCACTTTCATTCGCGAGTTTCGAAACAAAGCTTTTCGCGAGCCTCAGTGGGCCAAAGCTCCGACTCCCGAGATGAGAGCCGAGGTTCGGGATGAGTCCCTTTGGGGCCCTGAGCGCAGGATCGCCGGGGTTTTCGAGGCCCGCTTCGAACTCACCGTGGGCGAGATCGAAGAGGCGATCCGCGCGCGCCTGGCCGCGCTTCCCGGAATTCAGAAGATCGAAGGAAATCCGGTAGCGGGCTTTGCCTTCGATGAGAGTTCTCATCGAGTCCAGGCCGTCAAGATGAGCTCGGGCGAGGAAATCCCTTGCGATCGCGTGATCTACGCGGATCGCTGGTCTGAGCTCGCCGGCCTCGAAGGGCTTCCCAAGCCTCTGAGTTTCAATCGGGCGCGCGATCCCATGGGGATGCTTCAGGTGCAGCTCACGCATCAGCCCAAGCTCGCCGCCGGCCTGATCGAAGGCTTCTTCTCCCCCGTGTACAAGGATGCGGGCGAGGAGTTTCAGCGCCACGTTTTCGGGTATTTCTCGGCCGATGGCTCAAAGAGTTTCTGGACTCTCTTTTTGGCCGCGAACGAAGTCGAGGACAATCACGAGATCGCGAAGAAGCTCAGAAGAATGAAGCAGGCTCTGGGTCGCATGTTCAGCGCTCCTGAGTTTCTTCCCGAAGGCAAAGCTGATTTCGCCTCGACGATCGCCCACGAGCAGGTCATCTTCGCCGAAGCGATGATGATGGCCGGTGGCGAGGCTCCGGAGAAGCCTTTGACCCTCCCCAAAGCCAAAGGCATTTGCTTCGTCACGGACGGGTACGGTCCCTCTCATGCGCTTCATCAAGTCGCTTTGGCTCTCCCGCAGGAACTCGAAGGGCTGCGAGCGACATATCCGCTTGATGAGGTTTCGAGCCAGGATGGAATGTCGGCCGATAGCCCAGAGCGAATCCATGAACCTCACGCGCGCCAGACGCCCTGAGTGCGATCGCCGCTGCCTGAAGTGTTTTACCACTGGTCATGAAATCATCCGCTACCAAGAGCGATGCGCCTTGAAGGTCCGTTCCTTCGTGAACCTCGTAACTTTGAGCGATTCCGAGGCGGCTCTCGATCATCTGCTGGGCCTGCCGGATTTTTCGCCTTCGGCCTGAGCGTAATTCCAGTTTCCTCCGAACGGGTTTGCCGGTGACGCTGCCCAGCCAGCAGGCAATCCGATCGGCGGGGCTCCCTCCCAGTCGCCATGATCGCTCCAGCCGCTGAGGGATCGGGACGATCGCGTCGAAACGCGGGAGACGTCTGGCGGCTGATCGGGCTTGTGGGTTCGTCAGAATGCGATGGGTGAGCAGCGATCCCTGCTGGCTCTTCCAGCGTTTCAGGACCGAGTAACCCTGACCGACCAGAAGGTAAGCTGCCGTGGCCGAATCGAGCTCCGGGATCCGGATCCAAGGGCGTTCGCATCGCTCAGAAGAGCAAGTGATGCCGAAGCAACGGGAACAGAGGGCGGGACATGGGACCAAGCTCTCGAGACAGATTTCACAGAGAGGAAAGGAGGATGAATGAGGCTCTGCCCCGCAGTGAACGCACGAAGCGAGAAGAGAAAGCATACGGCGCCGAAAAGCCAGGCCCATGCCAAAGTGGGGTCGGAGCGCGTCAGCTCAGAGTTCCAGCTCTGAGTCCTAAATGCGGATTCATTGAACGAATTGAGCTAGCTCGCCAGAATGCTTGCGAACTCGAGCATCTGACGTGGGATCTGCTTCTTGAAGCCGATCACTTTTTTGAAGGGCGTCAGGACGACTTCCTCATTGCGCACGCCCACCATCGCGTTGGATTTACCTGCGAGGAGGTAGGCCACGGCAGAAGCGCCGAGCACCGAGGCCAGCATCCGATCATGTGGAGTAGGTACGCCGCCTCGTTGGGTGTGCCCCAGGATGCAGACCTTGGCGGCATAGCCTCGCTTGGCCAGGTCGGCAGCGATCTTCTGGGAATGGCCCGGGCTATGTCCTTCCGCCACGACGATGATGCTGCTGGACTTGCCACGCTTGATGCCCCGCTCGATGTTCTTGCACATCATCGCCACCGACTGCTTGAGCTCGGGAACTATGATCGTCTCGGCTCCGCCGCCGATGCCGGTATAGATCGCGATGAAGCCCGAGTTGCGTCCCATCACCTCGACCAGAAAAATGCGATCATGCGAGCTGGCAGTGTCCCGGATCTTGTCGATCGCGTCGATCGCGGTGGTCACCGCGGTGTCGAATCCGATCGTGTCGTCCGTCCCGGCGATGTCGTTATCGATCGTGCCTGGGACACCGATGCAAGGAAAGCCGGTCTCTTCCTGCATCTTATGCGCGCCAGTGAACGAGCCATCCCCTCCGATGACCACCAGGCCGTCAATCCCTTTGCGCTGCAGGATGTGAGCGGCCTCGCGGCGGACAGAGCGCTGATGGAATGCCTCGCAACGATCCGTTTTCAGGATCGTGCCGCCCCTTTGAATGATATTGGCGACGCTCGAGGCCGACAGGGGGTCGATATGCCCTTCGAGGAGGCCGCTGTATCCTTTGAGCACGCCGTATACTTCCACGTCTTGCGAGAGGGCGTAGCGAACCACGGCTCGAATCGCGGCGTTCATTCCTGGCGCGTCTCCGCCACTGGTCAGGACGGCGATCGCCCGGTGTTTTCTCTGATTCGAAAGCTGTGGGATGTTCAACATGGTTCGATTTTTTAACCTATCTGATCAGGGGTTCCAAGCGCTAGTTTGAGCGCGCTCGGCGCGCGTTCGGTTCTTGAGGCGCCATCTCTTTCGCGTTCACGCGAACGCCGGCGGAGAACACCAGCGCAAGAGCCGGAAAAACAGATTGCCGAAGCGACGGGCTAAAGTGGCCTCTTGACCGTCAATGCGCCGCGGATCTCTCCCACGCGATAGCCCGTGGCCTGGTCCTGCGGATAAAGCTCCTTCAGCTTCGCTTTGACGTCGACGGGGATTTGATCCCGCGGGCCGTGGCAACTCAGGCAGAGTCCTTGAGTGGGCAGCGCTTTCATGTAGCGAAGCATGCGCTTTCCGTCCGGGCCGGTGATGAACTCCGCCGTTTCGAGGGTTGCCGGGTTCTCCCCGGCCGTCGCCCGGCGATCGAAGTTTTCGAGAACTGATTTTTCCCACGGATCCGGGACTGCTTTGGGGTTGCGATTCTTCAGGCTGACCCGGCGAATGAACCAGCCTGTGTTCTTCGAAAATTCGGCCGCCATCTTTGGGGCTTTGTCACGGCAGACGGTAATCGCGCTCGCCAGCCCGCCTTTGGCGATTTCTTCCTGGAGCATGGCGAGGAGACGCGGGGGGAACTCCAAGGCGACCTTTCGCGTCTCGGCGATCAACGTCTCGTCATTTTTTTCGTCAGGCTTCTTGCCTGAGGTCGCTTTCGCTTCGATGCTCGAATTCAAAAGCACGACGCTGAAAATGAAGACGGCGAAGGTTCGTTTTTCCTGCTTCATATCGAGTCTCCTGGGCAAAGAACTAATTCCATGAGGATCTTCTGAGAAGCGAATTCTGAGCCGAATTGCCGGGGCAGCAAGGGATGCGTCGTATTTCGTCTCGACGAGCCATCCGAGGGGCCGCTCTAACCTTCATTATGATAGGGGTGCCCGCGAGTCACGCTCCACGCGCGGTACAGTTGCTCGAAAAGGACGACTCGTGCCAGCTCATGGGGGAGCGTCTGCGGCCCCAAGCTTAGGACGCTGCGGCTTCGGCGCCGGAGGTCGTCGCTGAACCCCAGGCTGCTGCCGACGCAAAACGCCACTTCGGGCGCCCCTCGGCTCTCGATTTCGCGAACGAGCTGAGCCCATTGCTGCGTGGTCAACGCGCGTCCTCCCTCGTCCAAGAGATAGATCTCCGCTCGAGGAGAGAGTTGCGAGGCGAATTTCGAGTCCAGGAGCTCGGTTTCTTTGGATTGGATTTTTGATCGGGTTGCCGGCGACTTGTCCGGTACCGGAACGGGCTTGAGCTCGACTGCCTCGACGGGCACCCAGGTACGAAGGAGCTTTTGGTAGTAATCGGCCGCCTCGCGAAGGCCGGGGGCCTTCAGCTTTCCAAAAGCGTAAACGAGGAGGCGCATCAGGATCCTTCTCTCGGATCAGCTGAGTCGGCTTGCCGCCGGGCCGTAGAAGTTCGAAGGGATCCTTACACGGGGCGCATCCGACCAGAGAGCTTCGAGATCGTAGTACTCGCGGAGCGCATCGAGGAAAATATGAACCACGACATCGCCGAAATCCATCAGTACCCATCGGCCTTCACCGTATCCCTCGCTCGAGAGCAGGCGCTGTCCCTCGCGCTCCATCTCTTCGCGGACAGCATCGGCCAAGGCCTGGACCTGGCGATCGGACATCCCGCTGCAGATTACGAAATAATCAGTGAAGCCCGAAAGATTGCTGAGATCGAGGACCTTGAGATTCTCGGCCTTCTTGTCGATGGCGGCACGGGCGCACTGAAGCGCCTTGTCCAGGGACGAGTGATTAGACGTCTGTTTCTGAGCGGTTGACGTGGTGCGGTCTGAATTCATAACCCTCCGGTACCATAGAGCCGTTGGCTCTTCAAATAACTCAAGACTTCGGGGTGAAGGCTCCCTTCTGGGGGCTCCCCAGTTCGCCCTAGCCGCTCCCGGATCGCCGTGGACGACAGGGCAGGGGCCTCCGTCGGGACAAGCTTCAAAAAACGATCTCCACCCACTTCGCCTATCAGTTGCCAGGTGGTCGGATCGGAGGTCGTTCGGCAAAGCCCCTGGGCGCTCCACCCTTGGAGCGTTTTTCGTGCAAGTTCTTCACCTTGGGGCTTTCTGGCTAGCACGATCCAATGACAGAGACCCAGGATCTCGGGAAAGCGATACCAGGATCGGAGGTCCCGGAGCTGATCGGCTCCCACGACAAACGCGAGTTGTCCGATCTCCCGCCCTAGCTCCAACAGCGTATCGTACGTGTAACTGGGCCGTTCGCTCCGTTCTGAGCGCTCGATTTCCCGCGAGTCGATGGTGACGGCGGGGGGAAACGGATCCCCGGGGTGGCTGGAAAAGTTGAGCCTGGCCATTTCCAGACGGTCTTGCGGGCGACAGAGCTCACTGGCCGCTTTGTGAGGTGGCTGGCCCGAGGGAATCACCCAAACTCGGGCTACACCCGGATCCGAGAATAGCCCCCGAACCGCCTCGCGGTGCCCAAGATGAGGGGGATCGAAGGTCCCACCGAAAACTGCCGTGATTTCGCTCCAGCGAGGCAAAGGGCGACTCAAGCTCGGTTCCTTCGTATATCCTCAGCATCTGGGAGCTGGATTGCGTCCGTCGCAAGGCCGGGCTCCTGCTCGTGGGCGAGCCGCCGTTGGGCCAGCGTTTTTTGCTCTTCGATCACCGATTGAACGGCGAAAAGCAGCGCCTCGATTCCCGCTCCGCTGACACCCGAAATCACGAATGGTTCTTCTGGGCCTGGATGCGTTCCTCGGATCGAGGCGATTCGCTCACGAAGCGCCTTGCGAGCGCGGGCCACCAGCTCAGGATCCGCCTCGATCAGATCAAGCTTGTTGAGCGCTACGATCTCGGGCTTGTGCAGCAAGGCCTCGTTGAAGAGGCCGAGCTCTTTGCGGATCGCCGTATAACGATTGATGAGCTCGTCGATCGCATGCTGAAAGCTTTCTTCGACATCCGGTCTCGTCGCATCTTCGAGAAGCTTCGTTCCGTCCAGCAGGTGAACGAAGACCCGGGTGCGCTCGATGTGCTTCAAGAACTTGTGCCCAAGCCCAAGCCCGCGATGCGCACCTTCGATCAGCCCTGGAATGTCGGCGACCACGAAACTTTTGAAATCCGGCAGCGCCACCACGCCCAGGTTCGGAGTCAGCGTCGTGAAGGGGTAGTCCGCGATCTTCGGCCTTGCGGCGCTGATTCGGGAGATAAGGGTCGACTTGCCCGCGTTCGGAAAACCGATAATCGCGGCATCAGCCAGAAGTTTGAGCTCGAGTTTCAGTTCGCGCGACTCTCCCTCTTCGCCGGGTTGAGCGAACTTCGGGGCCTGAAAAGTCGACGAAACGAAATGCGCATTGCCTTTGCCGCCGCGTCCACCCTTGACCGCGACCCAGGTCTGGCCATCTTCGACGAGATCGACGAGCAGCTCGCCCGTCTGGGCATCGCGAATCGTTGTCCCGACCGGCACTCGGATCTGGATGTCCTCGCCGTCGCGGCCGGCCTTATTTGAGCCTTGGCCATGATGCCCTCGCTCTGCCTGGTAGCTGCGCTTGTAGCGAAAATCCTGAAGAGTCCCTAGCTGGCTGGAAGCGACGATCACTCCATCGCCGCCTTTGCCCCCATCGCCTCCATCCGGGCCGCCTCGGGGAACGTACTTCTCCCTGCGGAAGCTGACCGAGCCAGCGCCTCCATGGCCGGCGGAGATAGTGATGGTCGCCTCGTCGATAAATCTCATGGAAAAACCTCGGGATCAGGGATATCAGACTATACAGTGCGGAGCGTTATTTAAGCAAGGACAGAAAAGTGAAGAAGCCGGGCAACCCTGATGGCTACCCGGCTTCTTTCAAAATAGTCAGGTGAAATGAATCTGGATTTGCTGCTTGAAATTAAGCAGCCGGATAGATGGAAACCTGCTTACGAGTCTTATCGAACCGCTCAAAGGTCACCACGCCATCGGTCAACGCATAGAGCGTGTAGTCACGCCCAAGTCCGACGTTGCGGCCTGGGTGGAACTTCGTGCCCGTTTGACGAACCAGGATTTCGCCCGTTTTCACAAGCTGGCCGCCGTAACGCTTCACGCCACGCATCTTTGGATTGCTGTCGCGTCCGTTTTTAGAACTACCACCGGCTTTTTTATGTGCCATGACTCTAAATCCTCATTTTTTGCGAGCCCTCAGCATAACCAAGGTCTCTGCTCATTCAAACTTGAAATCGCTCAGGCCTTCTTTTTGGCTGGCGCTTTCTTGGTTGCAGTTTTCTTCGTTGCAGTCTTCTTTGCCCGGGGAGCCGCAGTTTTTTCTGCTGCTTCTCCACCCTGACCAGCTGTACGGGCAGCGGCCAAGCGCTTACGGGAGCCCAGAGTCTTTGGCGTGAGCCCCTGACCCTTCGGCTTCAACTGGGAGTGGAACTTGCTTAGACGGGTCTTCTTGTCGGCATCCGAAAGAGTCGCCGTTTCGCCAGCGCCGTTGCTCAGGCCAGTGATGAGAAGCTGGGTGTAAGTCTGGCGATGCCCCTGCGTCCGGCGATACTGCTTGCGGCGCTTCATCTTCACGATGACGATTTTATCGCCGCGGCCCTGGCCAACAATCTGAGCATCCACGAAGGCGCCTTCGAGGCTGGGCTTTCCGAGCCAAACCTGGGCTGCATCTCCTTTGGGCTTGCTCACCATGAGCACTTGATCCAGCTTCACCGCGGATCCAACATCGCCTTCAAGTTTCTCAACCTGAACAATGTCGCCTGCTTGAACACGATACTGCTTTCCACCTGACACGATGACTGCGTACATAGACGCCGGAAATTGCCGTAAATGTATACCAGTGTCAAGCATTCGATTGAGGCCTATCTGCAAAATTCATTGACCCTCACCGCGGTTCTTCAGCGTCGCCGGAGGGAGCGGGCGATCTGGAGTTGAGCCTTGAGAACCCGCTCCATCAAGGTCCGTTTGGAGATCCCCCGGACTAAACCTTTCTCGTAGAGCATTTGGCCCTCCACGCAGGTCCAGCGAACGTGGGGAGGGGAGCTCGAATAAACGATCGCCGACGCATGAGCCTCGAGATTGGGCGTTTTGCCCACTCGCTCGGTCGCCGGCAAGGTATTTTCGAGCTGATTGAGGTCGATTGCGACCAAATCCGCTCTCTTGCCAGGTTCGATTGTGCCGATCTGGTCCAGCCAGCCCAAGGCGAGCGCCCCGTCCCGGGTCGCCATGTCCAGCACTTCCTGAGCCCGCATGGCCTTGGGTCCCGCGCCGGGTTTGTGAATCAAAGCCGCGAGCCGCATTTCCTGAAAAATATCCAAATTATTATTGCAAGGCGCTCCGTCCGCTCCGAGGGCCACATTGATTCCGCGGGCCCGGAGCTCCGGCACGTGGGCAAACCCAGAGGCAAGCTTCATATTGGAGCTCGGGCAGTGGACGACATGAGTGCCGGTACGTCTGAGGATGTTCTTTTCGTTCGGCTTGAGCCAGATGCAATGAGCGAGTACGAGCCCGGGAGAGGTCAGGCCGATCTGATGGAGGTACTCCACGTTCTCGCATCCTACCCTTCGTTTGACCAACTGGATCTCTTTGAGATTCTCGCTCGCGTGGGTATGTACCAGGGCATTTTGCTCGCGCGCCAGGCGGGCCACTTCCGTGAGGAGTTTTTCGGTGCAGGAGACCACGAACCTGGGAGCATAGGAGACGCGAATGCGATCGTTCTCGGCGCCGTTCCAGCGCCGAAAAAGATCCACGGCCTCGGTCAGGGCATCGCGGGTGGGCTCGCGAAGCCCCGCGGGAGCCGCAGTCGGGTGATCCATCAGGCACTTGCCCACGCTCGCGCGGATGCCTGTATCGCGAACCGCCTTGATGATCGCGTCAGTGTGCTTGACCGTGCCCATATCCAGGATGCAGGTCGTGCCTGACGAGAGGAGCTCATAGATCCCTAGCAACGCGCTCACGTAAAGCGTTTCCGCGGTGTGAGCGGCCTCCATGACCCAGATGCGCTTGGACAGCCAGTCCAGAAGCTCCAGATCGTCCGCCTGGTTCCTGAAAAGCGTCTGGCAAAGATGGATATGCGCCTGAACGAACCCCGGCAGGATCGTCAGGCCCTTCGCGTCCACGACGCGCGCTCCCTTCCGGATCCGCGAGGGACGCCTGGGTGTGACGGCCTCGATCCGGCCGTCGATGATGTGGATGTTCCCGTAAAGGGTGCGTCGCTTGGCGTCTTGAGTGAGAATGGCTCCGTCGAGGATCCAGGTTTCCTTCGGCTGAGTCATCGGCGGTTCCCGGTCAGACCGACCCTGGGCGATGAACGAGCCTCGGGATCACCGCTTCAAGGAGTTTGCTCATCTTGGCGGCTCCCAGCCGCGAGTTATCGATGACTTCCTGGTGAGTGAGCTTGGTCGGCGAAAGCCCGGCGGCGAGGTTCGTGATGCAGCTCAGGCCCGCCACGCGCACACCCAGATGATTGGCCGCGATCGTCTCGGGCACCGTCGACATCCCGATCGCGTCGGCTCCCAGGGTGCGAAGCATGCGGATCTCTGCCGGGGTTTCGTAAGTGGGGCCTAGCACGCCTGCGTAAACCCCCCGATGCACCGGAATTCCCAGCTCCTTCGCAGTCTCTTCGATCACCTGGATGCAGGCTCGGCTATAGGCTTCGGACATGTCCGGGAAGCGAGGTCCGAGCTGCGCCAGATTGGGGCCTTTCAGAGGATTATCGCCCATCAGATTGATGTGGTCCTCGATGATCATCAGCTCGGCGGGCCTGAAGCGCGTGTTCACTCCCCCCGAGGCATTGGTCAGGACAAGGGTTTTGATGCCGAGCCCGCAGATCGTGCGGGTGGGGAAGACCACTTCCTCCATCGGGTAGCCTTCGTAAACGTGAAATCGCCCCTGGAGAAAAACAGTCGAAACCCCGTGAAACCTGCCCAGGATCATCTGGCCCGCGTGGCCTTCGACCGATGTGCCGTGAAAATGGGGAATTTCCTTGTAGGGGATCACCACGGGGTCCGCGGCTTTCTCGGCGATCATGCCCAGCCCCGAACCCAGGATCACGCCGATCTCAGGCTCGCTTCCGTAGCGGCTTTTGACGTACTCTACGGCTTCGCGGATCTTCTGGTAGATGCTCATGGTGGTCGGCATATTAGCTTAATACCTCAAGGATCAGCTTGGGGATAGGCCTTCTGCTGCCATGGATGTCGATGGCTTTGTGGAATTCCGCTTCGAGCGCCTCAAGATTCAAGCCTCCTTTGGGTTTTTCGGGAAGGTAAACCGTGGCGAGAGGCTCGCCCGAGCTCACGCGCGCTCCCGGCTTGCGGTGAAAGACGATTCCCACGGTGGGATCGATCCGGTCCTCGGCGCGCTTTCGTCCGCCGCCAAGCTCGACCAGGATCCGTCCCATCGTCTCCGTGTTCATCGAGCCGATGTAACCGCGTTTTTTTGCTTTCCAGACCAGCGTCCGATCGGACATTGGAAGCTTCAACGGATCTCGCACTTGTTCGAGAGAGCCTCCTTGGGCCTCGACCATCCGTTCGAAAGTCCTCCAGGCGCTGCCGTCTGCCAGGCGGGCATGAGCGAGCTTGCGCCCTTCGGCCAGGGTTCTGGCGAGGCCGGAGAGTTCCAGCATGTGGGCGCAAAGCTGCACCGTGAGCTCTTTCAGGTCCGCCGAACTCAAGTCCCCCTTGTCCGCGGTCTTCAGCAAGCGCTGGTCGCGAAGCACCTCGATCGATTCGAGCACTTCAAGCGAATTTCCCGCGGCGTATCCTAGGGGTTGACTCATATTGGTGAGAATGACTCGGCAAGAAAGCCCCATTTTTCGGGCGACCTGGCTGATCGTCTTGCCGAGCGTGCGCGCCTGGGTGCGTGATTTCATGAAGGCTCCACTTCCCACTTTGACATCCATAACGAGCACGTCCGTGCCTTCGGCCAGTTTCTTGGAGAGAATCGACGCGGTGATGAGAGGGATGCAATCGACCGTGGCCGTCACATCCCGCAGGGCATAGAGCTTCTTGTCGGCGGGAGCGATCTTTTCACTCTGCCCGATGATCGCGCAACCCACCTCTTCGAGAATCCGCTCGAAGAGGTTGCGGGGCACGCGAACATCGTAGCCCGAGATGGATTCGAGCTTATCGAGCGTTCCTCCGCTGAATCCCAGGCCCCGTCCGGCCATCATAGGGACCTTCAATCCGCAAGCCGCAGCGAGGGGGGCCAGGATCAGCGAGACCTTGTCGCCCACTCCTCCGGTCGAGTGCTTGTCGGCTTTTTTCCCGGGGATATGCGAAAGATCGTATCGCTCGCCGCTCTTGAGCATGGCCTCGGTCAGGGCGACGGTTTCGTCCAAAGTCATGCCTTGAAAGAATACCGCCATCAAAAAAGCGGTAGCTTGATAGTCCGCCACTTCGCCTGAGGTGACGCCTTGGATGAAATCGAGGATCTCCTCGCGACTGAGCTCCTTGCCGTCCCGCTTGCGCTGGATGATCCGTGCGGGCGTGATCATTCGGCGACTCCGATCTCAGGCAAAAAGGAGGTGCCGGCGAGGCCTTTCATGCCGCTCTTGCGGCCCGTGAGCGCGTGAACCACGGTCGCACCCACGTCGGCGAAGCTCGATCGCGTCCCGATATCCCTGGGGGTTTCTCCCTGAATCGAGGGCGAGTAAGCCAGCAGCGGAATGTACTCGCGCGTATGATCAGTGCCCCGGTAGGTGGGGTCGTTGCCGTGATCGGCGGCCAGGATCACCAGGTCGCGGGGACCTAGCGCTTTCGTCAGCTCCGGAATCGCCCGGTCGAATTCTTCGAGCGCGTCGGCGAATCCAGGGACATCACGGCGATGGCCGTAGAGCATGTCGAAGTCGATCAGATTGCAGAAAACGAGACCTTTTCGGCGTTCAGGCTTCCTGATCTCCTCGAGCAGGACGCGAATTCCATCGGTATTTCCTTTGGTATCGATGTTCTCCCGGATGCCTTGCCCCGCATAGATGTTCGAGATCTTGCCGATTCCCAGCGTATGCACGCCTTCTTCCACCAGCTCGTCCAGAAAGGTGCGGGAAAAGGGCAGCTGCGCGAGGTCCTTGCGATTGTAGGTGCGAGTGAACTTCTGGCCTTTCTCCGGATCGCCCACGAAGGGGCGGGCGATCACCCGGCTGATCTGAAGCTCGTCGCAGATTTTTCGCGCTGATTTGCAGATGTCATAGAGGCGCTGGAGCCCGAAGCTTTCTTCGTGAGCCGCGACCTGCCAGACGCTGTCGGCGCTCGTGTAAAGAATCGGCTTGCCCGTGCGCATGTGCTCCAGGCCAAGCTCCTCGATGATCTGGGTGCCGCTGGCAGGCTTGTTGCCCAGGACGCCGGGAAGATCGTTCTCTTTCACCCAGCGATCCACGAGCTCTTGGGCGAAACCGTTGGGATAGGTCGCGAAGGGTTTGTCAACCACGAGGCCCGCCATTTCCCAATGCCCTGATGTCGTGTCCTTGCCGTTCGAAAGCTCAGCGGCTCGCCCGAACGCGCCTTTGCCGTATCCGGGGGCGCGAGGAAGAACGCCGGGGATCGAGGTGATGTTGCCCAATCCCCAGTCCTCGAGGTTCGGGAGCTTGAGCTTTCGGCCGTGGCGGCTTTCGAGGGCCGAACCCAGGTTGGATAGGGTATTGGCGCCCGTATCACCGTACTTTGCGGCATCCGGGAGTTCGCCCGCGCCCACGCAATCCAGGACGATCCAGAT
>CAYNDM010000029.1:0-16222 GCA_964395265.1 uncultured Bacteriovoracaceae bacterium | reverse complement strand
GTTCATATTGGATCTCCTGTACCCAGGAATACGAGCAAACTCGAAGCCAACGTCCACCGAATGCTTGCAGCTACAACGCGTTGAGGTTTCTGCGAGCGAGCGTGGGACTGGGCTTCGCTGACGCGACAACCTTGCTAATGACCGTGAGCGCTAAGACTTATAACGCCGAAGCCAGGTTCATGGTGCCGGACTGGAACTTCTCCCCATCCCTGATCGCCGGTTACTCCCACGTCCAAACCACGATCACCGGCACAAGGCTCCGCAAGCTCGCCGGGCGGTCTTTCCGGAAGCGGTGGAGCGTTTTATCTTGGAGCCGGCATCGACAGGCAAACCAACTTCGGATTCAATTTCGGGCTCGACTACAAATACCTGATCAAGACCTCGGCCGGCCTTCCAGGCATCTACGTAGGCTGGTACTTCTGATCGTAACGCATCCGCATTCTGGCCTAGTGGGTGAGAGCGGTGACCACGTCCTGCGCGGCTCGAGGTCGGTAGAATTTGCCGACAGCCTCTTCCATCGCATCGATCCGCTCCGGGTGGCGCATCAGCTCTAGGATCTCCCTTGCGAGGTCCTCGCCATTGGATCCAGCCTGAGTCAGGATTTTTGCCGCGCCGCTGTCGGCGAAAATCCTGGCATTCTTCTCCTGATGATTGTCTGCCGCTTGCGGAAACGGGATCAGGATCGACGCCCTCCTCGCGGCGGCGACTTCCGCCAGGGTAGAAGAGCCCGCTCTGCAGATCAGCAAACTCGCCGCAGCGTAGACCTCTGGCATGTCATAGATGAATTTCTCCACCCTCGCGCTGGTTCCTGCCCGATCGTGCGCCTGCCGCACTCTCTCGAAGTCCCTCTCTCCGGTCTGGTGAATCAAGCGAATCCGTTTGAGAGCCTCGCCCAGATGCGGAAGGGCACCGATGACCAACGAATTGATCCCGACGGCACCCTGGCTCCCACCAAAAATGAAAATCGTGAACGGGTCACGGGATGCGCGGGGAAAGGGTCGAATGGATTCGCGAACAGGATTTCCTGTCACCAAGACCTGTTTGCCGGGGAACTGTGAGTCCACTCCGGGGAACGCCGAAAGCACCTTGTGCGAAACCCTGCCGAGAATCCGGTTGGTGAATCCGGGAACCGCGTTCTGTTCGAGGATCGCGACGCGAGCCCCCCACATCCAGCCCAGGAGCCTCGCCATCAGCACGAGTGGCCCTGAGGAATAGCCACCGACTCCGATCACGGCCTTAGGTCGCGTTTGTATCAGCAGCAAAGCCGACCGAAGCATCGAAAGAGGAAGCTGGAGCGCGGTCTTGATCTTTCTCGCCCCGCTCACGCGGTTCAATGCGCCGAGCTTGAGAGTCCTCAGGGGATATCCGGCTCGCGGCACCAGACGCTCTTCGATCCCACCGCTCGCGCCCACGAAAAGGACTTCAGGGTTCCGATCTTTGAACGTCTCTTTCCAAGCATCGGCGATCGCCACCCCTGCCAGGACATGGCCGCCGGTCCCTCCGCCGGCTACGATCAATCTGGCCATCTAGATCTTCTCCTTGACCGCGAGGCCGCCAGGGCCGCGCGCGATACTCAGGAGGACACCCACCGCGAAAAGGTCGATCAGCAAGGCCGAGCCGCCGTAGCTGATAAAAGGCAAGGTTAGCCCTTTAGTCGGCACGAGCCCGAGCACGACGGCCATATTCACGAAGCCCTGGTACCCCAAGGCGAGCGTGATCCCTGCCGCGAGCAGAGTTCCGAAGCGATCGCCGTAGCGCTCATTGCAGTTCCACGCGATCCGAAGGACCCTGTAGATGAAATAGAGATAAGCCATCACCACGGCGGCGACACCCACGAACCCGAGCTCCTCGCCGATCACGGCGAAGATGAAATCGTTATGAGCCTCGGGAAGATAAAAAAGCTTTTCCTTCCCGTTGCCCAGGCCGACGCCGAAGAGATGCCCGTTGTGAAGTCCGACGAAGGACTGAAGAATCTGGAACCCGCTCCCCGAAGGATCCTGCCAAGGATCCAAGAAAGTCATCAGACGCTGCCTTCGATAAGAAGATCCAAGAATCATGGCCGACGCCGCCGCGCCTCCCGTCGCCAGCACCCCGGCCAGATACAGTTTGGGCACCCCTGCCACGAAGAGGAGCGAGAACACGGTCAAAGTGATCATGACCACACTCCCGAAGTCCGGTTGAAACAGCAGGAGCGCCAACGCGGGTATCAAGAAAAGGAAGGGCGAGATCACTCCCGCGGTGAAAGTATGAAGGCGGTTGTGCTTGCGTTCGAGCTGGCGAGCCACGAAGCAGATCAAAGCGAACTTCGCGAGCTCCCCGGGCTGGAAATTCATGAACCCCAGCCGGATCCACCGCTGCGCTCCCCCGACTTTGGCGCCCAGTCCCGGAATCATGACCAGGATCAAAAGCAGAGTGGCCACCCCGAGCACCGGTAAGGCCCAGTTCGCCCATTTTCGGTAATTCATCCGGCAAGCGCCCAAGAGAGCGGCGAACCCCAGGCCGGAGAAAATCAGCTGTTTTCGAATGAACGCGAACCCGTCTCCCGTTCTTTCCTGCGCGTAGATGAATGAGGCGCTATAGACCATGATCAGGCCGAAGCAGACCATCGCCGCTACGATGGCGAGCAGGCCGATATCGATGCCCTGCGGCGGCAATGGCGATGGGCAGGTGGTTCCGCTTTCCTTGGCTTTCGTGGATGCGCTGGTGCTCACTGCACGACTCCCTTCGTGTCGAGCGAGTGAGGCAGAAACCCCTCAGCAGCCTGAATCTTTCAGAGCTGAGTCACGAGTTTCTTGAAGTAATCGCCCCGCTCCTCGTAGTTTCGGAACATGTCGTAACTGGCACATCCCGGGGATAACAAGATGATATCCCCACTGCGGGATTTTTGGTAGGCGAGCAAAACCGCTTCTTCGAAAGTACCCACGAGGTAAGTCTCGGCGTTGTCGCCGATGGCCCGGTTGATCTTCTCTTTGGCCTCGCCCAGAAGGATCAGGAGCTTGCACCGACGGGCGACCAGCTCGTTGAGGACCGTGAAGTCCCCGTTCTTGTCCCGGCCCCCTGCGATCAGGATGATGGGATTGTTCTGAAACGCCATGAGGCTGCGCTTGACGCTCATGACATTCGTGCCTTTGGAATCGTTGAAAAAATAGACTCCATCCTTGCGACGAACGAACTCCAGGCGGTGAGGCACTCCCTTGAACGTCTGGATCACGGACTGGATGGCTCGAGGGCTCACGCCCATCGCGCGGGCCGCGCAGATGGCCGCCATCAGGTTCTCCTTATTGTGATCACCGAAAATCCGGAGCTGCGAGACGTCGTATACTTCGTCCTTGCCGGTGATCTTCGCCACGATCGTCTTCTGAGCGGCATCGTAGTAGCAGCCGCGGAACTGCTCGGCGAAGTCGCCGCCGACTTTCATGGGATGCTTCTTGGTGAACCACATGAGCTTGCCGGGATTCTCTTCGGCGAAGCGCGAAACGTTCGGGCAGTCGTAGTTCAAGACGACGTAGCTGTTCTTATCGCAGGCAGCCAAGAGGCGCTTCTTGGCGCGCGTATAGGCATCCATATCCGGGTACCGGTCCAAATGATCTTCCTCTAGATTGGTGAAAATCGCGACTGCAGGGACCAGTTTCTCAGTGAGTTCCAGCTGGAAGCTCGACACCTCGGCGATCACCACTTCGCCCCGCTCGCCGTCGGTCACATAGTTCAAGACGGGCTTACCGATATTGCCACCCACATAGCAGCGCTTTTCATCGGCGTTGAACATCTCGCCCAGGAGAGTGGTCGTCGTGGTCTTGCCATTGGTCCCTGTGATGGCGATCAGCGGTTCTTTGATAGCCATGGCGGCCAGATCGATCTCGGAGACGATCGGAATGCCCATCTCACGGGACTCTTCAAGGGGTTTGATATCGAGTGGAACACCCGGGCTCACCACGATGAGCTCGGAGGAATGGAAAGTCTTGTTGTTGTGGCGGCCTAATTCGTATTCGATCTTGAGATCCGCGCATGCGTTGCAGGCTTCCGTGAGCTCGCTCTTCTGCTTCTGGTCGGTAACCGTGACCTTGGCGCCCTGCCTAGCCATGTAGCGGGCAACCGCCACGCCTGAAAGCCCGAACCCCACCACCAGAACCTTCTTACCCTTGTACTTGCTCATTCCGTTTGTCTACTCCACTCGAAATACCATGCGCTCGCCAGTCATCTCAGTTTGAGAGTCGAGAGCGTGACCAGCGCGAGAAGAATTGAGATGATCCAGAACCGGACAATCACCTTCGGCTCCGCCCAGCCCTTAAGCTCAAAATGATGGTGGATCGGGGCCATTCGGAAAACCCGTTTTCCCGTCAATTTGAACGAAGCGACTTGAGCCATCACCGAAAAGGCTTCCAATACGAAAATTCCGCCACAAACTGCAAGCAGGATTTCGTTCTTGGTAATCACCGCCACAACTCCGAGCGCGGCTCCCAGGGAAAGAGAGCCCACGTCGCCCATAAAAACTTGGGCAGGATAGGTATTAAACCAAAGAAATCCAAGACATGCCGCGGCCACGGCTCCAAGGAATATCGAAAGCTCCCCCGCGCCTGGAATATAGGGGATCTGCAGGTATTCGGCGATCTTGCTGTGGCCCGCGCAGTAGCTCAGGATCAGGAAGGTTACGGCGGTCGTAATGGTCGGGCCCACCGCCAGCCCATCCAGCCCGTCGGTCAGATTCACCGCATTCGAGGCCCCCACGATGACGAATACGGCGAAAGCGATGAAGAACAGGCCCAGCTCGACGGACCAGTCCTTGAAGAAGGGGAATTTGAGCACTGGCGGGATATCCCGGATCAGGTAGATCACCGTGGCGGCGATCAGCGCGATCAGAGTCTGTCCGATCAGCTTCTCCTTGCTCGAAAGCCCCTTGGAGTTCTTTCGAATGACTTTGCGGTAATCGTCGACATAGCCGATCACGCCGAAGAAAATCATGGTCAGGAGCGCTACCCAGACATTCTTGTTGGTGAGGTCCGACCAGAGAAGCGTGGACAGCGTCACCGCAAGCAGGATGAGCCCTCCACCCATGGTCGGGGTGCCTTTTTTCGAAAGATGGCTTTGGGGTCCATCGTCCCGGATCGACTGACCCATCTGCTTGTTCTGAAGAAAGCGGATGAAAGTGGGTCCCATCAGCATGCAGAGAAGGACGCTGGTGATGCTGGCTCCGAAAGTCCTGAACGTGATGTATTTGAACACGTTGAGAAACGAGTAGTCCGCACTCAAGGGGAAAAGCAGATGGAGCAGCATATGCCGGAATGCTACAGAGTTTTAAAAACGAGTGTCAAGTTCTTCGATTCAGGGCGCCTTCGCCGCCAACGCTTCGGCCGCGACCTCCCGGTCGTCGAAATGAATCTTCGTAGTGCCCAGGATCTGGTAGTCCTCATGTCCTTTTCCCGCGATCAGCACTAGGTCGCCCGTAGCCGCTTTTGAGATTGCCTTGAAAATGGCTCGTTTTCGATCAGGTTCCACCTCGCAGCGAGCCTGCCCTTTCGCCCCCGCGACGATCTCGGAAATGATAGCCGAAGGGTCTTCCGTGCGGGGGTTGTCCGAAGTGATCCAAACCAGGTCGGAGAGCTCCGCCGCGATTCTGCCCATGACGGGTCGCTTGGTCCTGTCCCGGTCTCCCCCGCATCCGAATACGGTGATGATCCGATGGCTCCCCTTGAGCTCCCTCAGCGTCGTGAGCACCTTCTGGAGGGCATCGGGCTTGTGCGCATAGTCCACTAGCACGTGCACGCCGGCCCCATTCGGCACTCGCTCCATCCGACCCGGCACCGTCTTGACCCGAGCCAGGCCAGCCGCGATCGAATCGTCGGCGATCCCCAGCCCTCGGCAGACCGAAAGCGCCGCCATCAGGTTTGACGCGTTGAAAGTCCCCATCAGCTCCGAGTCCACCCGGACTCCTCCCACTTGCCCGTGGATCCCTCGAAGATCCGCGATCAGCGTAGGCGGAACCTCAAAACCCTCGAACCTGAATCCTTCGGCCGGGCTCGACGCCGTCAGCTCGGCCAGAAGCCTTTGACCGTAAGAATCTTGACGGTTGATGGCCGCAAAGGGCGCTTTCTGGGCAAAAGTCGCCGCGGCGACCATTTTCGTGAATAGAAGGGTCTTGGACTGGTAGTAGTCTTCCATGTCCGGATGAAAATCGAGGTGCTCGGGCGAGAGATTGCTGAAGACCATCCCGTCGAAGGCGATGCCGCTCACACGATCCTGCTTCAGCGCATGGGACGAGACCTCCATCACCACCGCGCTGCAGCCCTCCGCTCGCATCCTCGCCAGGAGCGCCTGGAGCTCCACGGGCCCCGGAGTGGTATGGGTCGAGGGAATGATCTGATCGCCATGGCGAAAATTCACGGTTCCGATAACCCCCACGCTGTGTCCCGCGGCGCTGAGAATCGACTCGATCAGATAGGTGGTCGTGGTCTTTCCGCTCGTGCCCGTCACTCCCACCATCAGCATCCCATGAGAAGGGCTGCCGTAAAATCTCGCGGCCAGCTCGGCTAGCGCCAGACGGGATCGCGGAACCTGAAAATAAGGAACGCGTAGCCCTTCGGGCGCAGGTTTTTCGCCGACCACGGCGACCGCTCCGGCGCGCTGGGCGCCTTCGATGAACTCGTGCCCATCTCGCGCGGTCCCCTGAACCGCGACGAAAAGCGTGCCCGGGCGCACCTCACGCGAGTCGGAAGTGATGCTCTGGATCTCGAGATCGGGTTTTGCCCCCTCGAGGAGCTGGCTGAGCTTGATCATGAAAGGAAGACTACTCGGAGAGCTGGATCCGGATCAAGCCGCCTTCGGCGAGCTTCTTGCCTTCTTCGGGAACCTGGGTCTTGACGACTCCTTCGCCAAGCACCTGAAGCTTGAAATCCCTTCCTTTGAGCACTCGGACCACTTCACGGGCAGTCAGTCCCTTGAGGGACGGCATGGTCCAGGTGAGGCCTCCCTCGGGATCCGCTCGATGCCATTCGAGCCTGGGAAGCTCCTCGACCTGGGGGCCCTGGGCGGGCAGGACTTTGGCGAGCGAAGTCGTGATGCGATCACTCAAGATCACTTTGCCCCGGTCAGGCTTGGGAGTCGGCTGGGACTTGGCCAAGGTCCTTCGTGGATCCGAGGCTGCCGGCAAGCTGAAGCGCGTGGCAGCCGCGTTCAGCACCGCCCTGAAAAGCGGAGCTGAAGTCTCTGACGCGTAGTAAACCCCTTTGGGTTCGTCGAGAGCGGTGAATATAACGAGCTTGGGCTCCACCCCTACCGCGAAACCGATGAACGAAGGGATATACCGCGAGCGAGAATACCTGCCCGTCGACGGGTCCACCACCTGAGCGGTGCCCGTCTTTCCGGCCACGACATACCCTTCGAGCGCGGCCTTGATGCCAGTGCCTTCTTGCTGGGTCACGGTTTTCAGCGCCTCGACGACCTGCTCCGCCACCTTGCCGTTGAAAATGCGCTTGGGAGGCTCTGGAGCGAATCCCTTGATCTGGGAGCGAACCAACTTGGGCTGCACCAGCCAGCCCCCGTTCAGGAACGACGCATAGATGCGGGTCATTTGCATCGGCGTGACCAGAAGCCCTTGCCCAAAACCGATATTCGCAAGCGTCAACGGCTTCCAGGCTTTGCGAGGCAGGAGCCTTCCGGAGATCTCACCAGGGAATCCGGTACCGGTCCTGTTGCCGAACCCGTAGGTTCTCAGCTTGTCGTGGTAGTAGTCAGGACCGAGCTTCAACGCCAGCTTCGCGGCACCAATGTTGCTCGAAACCTGGATCATCTTTTTGAGGCTGATCCATTCGAATTTCTCATGCGCTTCGGCTTCCGAGATCCGCCTTCCCTGAAGCACCATCGAGCCTCTCTCGCCCCAAAGCTGGTCCGACAGCTTCATTCCCTTCTGAAGGGCAGCGGCCAGAAGAACCGCCTTCATCGTGGAGCCTGGTTCGTAGCCATCGGTCAAAGCGCGGTTGCGCCGAACTGAAGCGGGATTTCCTTTCTTATTGGGGTTGAACGTGGGCTCATTGGCCATGGCCAGGATCTCGCCGTTCGACGCGTTCATCACGATCACCGTGCCCGAGCGGGCGCCGGTCTTTTGGACCGCGTTTCTCAGCTCCTGCTCCACGGAGAACTGAAGTGCCGCATCGAGAGTGAGACTGACCGGCTCGCCGTCCTTGATATGCTGGGCGGCGACGGCATCAATGAACGTGGGGCGACCGAGCGCGTCCTTGATCGCCGAGACCGACACCACTTTGCCCTGGAGGTCCCGGTTCGCCCAAAGCTCGACGCCTTCGAGACCCTCGGAATCGAGGTTGACGTCACCCAGGACGTGCGCGGCCAGCTCGCCATGGGGATAGACCCGTTTGCTCTCCTTGACGATCCATAACCCCTGGGGAAGATCCCCGTCGGGATCGATCACCCCGAGTTTCTTCAGTCGGTTCAATTCGTCCTCGCTCAGATGCCTCTTGATCCAGACGAACTCTCGCTTGCCCTGCAGCCTACTCGAAAGCCTCGAATACGGAATGCCCGTCGCCTTCGAGAGCAGTCGAGCCAGCGTTTTCGCGTTCTTGATCTTCGATGGGTTGGCCGCGAGGCTCTGAATCTCAGCGTTGATCGCGAGGGCCTCGCCGTTCCGGTCAAGAATCGCGCCCCTCCGGGGCCTGACGAGGAATTTGGATTTGAACTGGTGCTTGGCGAGCTTCTCGATCCGGGCGTCGCGGATGACCTGGATGTACACCGCCCTGCTCACCACCGCTAACGCGATGACCAGGCAGACCGCAAGCAGCGTCGTGAGCCGGTTCCGCATCTGGGTCACTTGAGATAAACCACCTGATCGGATTTCGGCTGGGCGAGCTGGAACTTGCTGCGAGCGATGAGCTCAAGGCGCCTTGGCGATCGCAGGCCCGCGACCTTGTACGCGACCTTCTCCCTCTCGATTCGAAGATTGGCAATCACCCGATTGGTCTGATTGATCGCGTAAGTCGTGCGAACGATCGAAAGACGAAGCCACACAGTGCCGATGGCCATGAGAACAACGAGAGGGATTGTCCAAAGCGGGATCCACTTTTTGATCATCGGATACGTTCGGCGATCCGCAGCTTGGCGCTCCTCGAGCGAGGATTGCGCCGAACTTCCTCATCGTCCGCTTCCAAAGGCTTCTTCGTGAGCGCTTTGAAAGGCAATGACGAATCCTTGAACGCGAGCTTCACCCGCCGGTCTTCGAGCGAGTGAAAACTCAGGATCGCCACTCTTCCTCCTATCTCTAAGGAGAGTATCACATCTTTCAGAAGGCAATCGAGCTCTTCAAGCTCCTGATTGACCGCGATCCTGAGTGCTTGGAACGTCCGCGTCGCCGCGTGGACCCGGCCATGCCTCGCGGGCGGAGGCACGGATTTGACGATCAGGTCCGCAAGCTCCGACGTGGTCGACGGAAGTCTTCGTTCGCGCCTGGCTTGAACGATGGCTTTGGCGATCCGTCGCGCGAAACGCTCCTCGCCGTACTCGAAGATCACATCCGCCAGCTCGCGCTCCGATATCTGCTGAAGGAACTCCCCGCAGCTGACGCCTCTCGAACGGTCAAGCCTCATGTCGAGCGGCCCCTCACTAAGGAAGCTGATCCCGCGCTCGGGATCCTCCAGCTGATCACTCGAGAAACCGAGGTCGGCCAGTAGGCCCATCACGCGGCGACCTTCAAGCGCCGGACGAAGCTGGCTGATTCGGAGGTGCTCGACCACGATCCTGCCCTCTTCGATCTCGCGGGCGAATCTCTCGCGCGCTCGCGCGACCGCGCCTTCATCCTGATCGATCGCCAGGACTTTATGCCTGGCCAGCACTGGATCGCTCGAAATGGCGTTCAGAAGCTCCGCCGAGTGCCCTCCTCCTCCCAAGGTGCAGTCGACGATCCATCGGGGCTCGGATCCCTCGGGAAGCTTCCGAAGAGGCTCGATCAAAGCCTCGACGATCGGATCAAGGAGAATGGGCACGTGAATGGTCATGTCGTTGGGCTTAACCCGGCGGGGTTGGCACTTCAAGGCACTCGATCAGCGCTCGGAGGGCGCACTAAGAAAATCTTACCCATTGCCAAAAGCGCTCGCAGTCCTCATCATTATTGAAATCGCTCATTCCATGGAGGGAATAGCCAGTGAAAGCTTCATTCGTTTCAACCGGGCGAATGCTGGCGACGATCAGTTGCTGGATCATGCTCACATCCTATGCGCACGCGTTCGGCGGCGGAAAACCCATTCCCGCTCCAGACGACGCTCCGACGGATCCGAACGAACCCGCGTACTGCAATCCGGCGGCTTTTTCCCCCAGCCATGAAATCCCGATCTTGACACAGGGTATCATCAGAGGACACGCGTTCCGGCTCGGCAAAGTGGTTTTCGTTGGGCTCGCCGTAGGAAACTCCCCAGTTGACGCGACGGAGACTCTCGCTCGGGAATTCAGCGTCGCGGGTGACAAGCACGGATACTGCACCTGGTACTTCAATAAAGGAAACGAGGAGGCGGAGAATAGCTTCAACTGGAATTATGTAAGTAACCCGAAGGACCTGAGGACCGACGAGGCGGTGACCATGTACCTCGATCGACTCGGTCCAAGTATCGACTCTGACGAAAACAACATGATCGCTTGCGCGAGGGAGCTCGGCTACCTCGCCATGGGTTGCACCGGCCAGAAACACCGCGGCCCAACGGTATTCGGCATGGTCCTCGCCTATAGCGGATGCTCTCCCCATCGGGCCAACGCGATCGTCAACAGCATTTGGGGTTTGAACGGGGTACCGAGCGCCAGGCGCGAGGCGATCATCCGTGCTGCCTATGAACGAGGAAGGTCAAACCCCGACAAGAGTCGTGAGCTGCGCGAGCTCTTCTCGAAATGAGGGCCGGGCGAGCGTGTTTTTTAATGAGGTTGCACCAATCAGGCCATCCGCTGGGGATCCGACGCTTGGTCGCTTGACATCATGGAGGATGAAATGAAGAGTCCGTTACTGATCAGTATGATTGTATTGTCCTTCGGGCTGATTCCGTCGCAGGATGCGTTCGCGAAAATCCCGCGTTTCATGGAGATCGAAGAGGGGTTCTTGTATCGGGGCGGCCAGCCCAGCGAGAGCGCCGACTACGACCGTCTTTTGGAGCTCGGGATCAAGACGATCATCAATGTGCGAGGAGACAATTCGGAGTCTGTCGCCCTGGAGCGGGAGGAAGCTCATGCTCGAGGCATGGTCTTTATCCATATTCCGATGCAGGACTGGGCCTATCCGACTGAGGAATCCCTGAACAAGCTGTACGACGTGCTCGCTGAGATGAAAATCGCCAAAGACGGGGGCGAATCATCCGTTCCACTTCCCGCCTTTGTTCACTGCGCCCAAGGACGCAACCGAAGCGGCTTCTTCTCAGCCAGCTATCGCGTCGAAGTCAACGGATGGAGCTATCCGGACGCCCGTCAAGAGATGTTCGACCGAGGTTTCATCAAGCGGCGATACATCCTATTCGGCAAGGTCAATCGCCTGCTCGTTTACCTGGATGACCACTATCAATACGATCGAACGCAAGAGGATCTCGAAGAGGAGGCTCAAGGCGCTTCGATCATCAACGTCACTGGCCCGTCGTTCAGCAGGGATACTTTCATGTCGGCACCGAACCTGCCGGCCTGGGTCCTAACCCCGAGCGACTTGCTCATTTCGACGGCTCGCAGGTAGAGCGGCTCGGCGATCGTAGGGGGAGCCGCGTCGACGAAGCTCGGACGATTGCCTTTTTCGCAGTCTCCATAGAGCGTGAACTGGCTTATGATCAGGTGCTCGCCCTTGGTGTCGAGGAGCGAAAGGTTCATCTTTCCGGCGGAGTCTTCGAAGACCCGGAGCTTCACGATCTTCTGGATGATCCATTCGAGCTCCTTCTCGGTATCCCCCGGCCCGATCCCGAGAAAGGTGAGCAGGCCTGGACCGATCTTCCCGATGATGAGGCCATCCACTTCCACTTGGGCGTGTTTCACTCTTTGAATCAAGGCGCGCATGGACGCAGCTTAGCGCAAAGAAGCGCGTCTGACGAGCGCGCGATCATCCTGTCCGGGGTCAGAACTTCCGGGAACCGGGCCTTCGGCCAGGCTGAGGTCCATCGGTGGATGCCATCCGCGCCTGGTGAAGGAGATCCTTGTAATAGGTCTCGATCGCCCGGCGAGCCAAATGAGACGACTTCACGCGCCAGTACTTCTCGTGAACCGTGAGCGCCGCGATCGCGATCCCATGGCTTCCGTCGTCGGCGTAGCCCACGAACCAGTCATACTTCCCTTTGGGGTCGGTCCCGGTAAGGGAACCCGTCTTCCCTCCAACATCGATTCCCCTCATGTCTCTTCTGAAGAACCCGCGAAACGACCTGCGGGACGTGCCATGGGTCACTGTGTTGCGCATGAGCTCGCGAATCTCATCGGCGGTCTCGGGATTGACCGCGTTGCTCGCGATCTGGGGCCGCGCCTCGTAGATCTTCGCGCCGTCCGGGGTGTGCACGGACTGGACGACGTACGGCTCGAGCATCACGCCCCGGTTGACCACAGCCGAAGCGATCAGAGCCCCGTGAAGCGGGCTCATCGTGTTCTGCTGCGTGAATCCCGATGCGGTCTCGGCGAGCGCCCACGGATCGTCCACGATCAGGGCTTTCCCTTCCTGAACGGGCACGTCGGCGCGGATTTCGGTATTGAACCCGAATCGGCGGGCATAGTGCCGAAGCGCGTCCGCTCCGAGATCGAATGCACCGATCCGGCCGAAAACCGTGTTGATCGAAAGTGCGAAGGCTTCTTTGAACGTCACGTAACGGGTCCACCGCGTGTACCGCGGCTTGAGGATATTGCTCTTGTACAAGGTATGATTTCGTCCGTTGAACGAGACCATCGTGTTGGCCGTGAAATTGTTCTCCGCGATGGCCGCGGCGGCAGTCACCACTTTGAAGACCGAGGCCGATGGAAAGGTGGCCCGAAGCGCCAGATTGTCCTCGATCCTACGATCGCCATTGACGTAACTCACCATCGAAAGGACCCGGCCGGTGGCCGGATCCAAAGCGACGAACGCTCCGTAATCAGGCCGATAGGTTCTGAAGAGACTTTCCATCGTCTCCTGGAGCTTGGCATCGAAAGCGTATTGAACGATCACCCGGGTGGAGCTTCCGTCCATCGGCAGGTCGATCTCGGTCGGAAACTCACCGACCATTCCGGTGTCTTCCAATGCCTTCGCCAAAACCCGCTTGGTGATACCGTCGCCGATCCCTGGAGACTGCCGGAGATCGTCCCCTATCCAGAAGTAGACTCCAGTCCCCACAGACGCCGCTAAAACAAAAAGAGCCCCGATTCGGGCTCTGAAGTTCTTCATGAGACCTCGTTCACTCGCTCAAGTCGTGATCAATGCTGCTATTTCCATATTCGCCAGATGGACCGAGTCGGTCAAGCATTCCTACTGAATTTCTCCGTCCGGTATTTCCGGTGCTTGATCGACGGGTTCGGACTCCGAAGGGGTCTGATCAGAATTTGACGCATCCGGATTCGACACCGAGGGAGCCCCCTGCTCGGAGAGCGAGTTTTCCCCGAAGGCGGATGCCGGATCCATATCGGATTCCGGCTCGACGATCGCGTCCACATCGACGGGAAGCATCGGGATTTCGGCGCCCTCTTCGAATGACAACGGAATCGAAAGCTCGGTGTCACGCTCTTCGACCGTCAGATATCGTGCTTGGGTCATCTTCGAGAGGATCTGAGAAATCGTCCTTCGAGCGTAATGCGTCAACTCCTTTTGCCTGAAAGATTGGGAGTAACGCTTCGGGCTCGGGAGCAACATCGCGAGAAACGCTCCTTCCTTGGCCGTCAGTTCAAGCGGGGACTTGTCGAAATAGAACCGCGCGGCCGCCCGGATCCCAAAGATGCCTTCACCCCATTCCGCGATATTCAGATAGGATTCCAGGATCTTTCTCTTTCCCACCGCCTCCTCGAGCCGGACGGAGAGAACCAACTCTTTGACCTTTCGCCAAAGGCTCTTCTCTCGGGTCAGGAAAACGTTTTTGACCACCTGTTGGGTGATTGTGCTCGCCCCGCGCGCGAACCGCCCTTCCTCGATGTCCGCCTTGATCGCCTCCTTGATCTGATTCGCATCGTATCCTTTGTGCGAATAGAACGCCCAATCCTCGCTCACGATGATCGCCCCCACCGCATATCGAGAGACTCCGCCCAATGTGGTCCAGCCAGGCGGCATGGATTTTCGAAGCGAGACGGTGAACGGCTTTCCTTCGCCTTCGTACTTCACCACCGGATAGTGCGTTTTGAGGACGGAGACGTCCGGGAACTCCGATTCGATGAAACGATACACGGACCAGCCCGCGACTCCGCAGACTCCTGCTACGAGGACACCAATGAGAAGCAGGAATTGCCCGAACCCGATTCGTCTGCGCTTTCGACCCATGAAGAGTGAACTTGGAAACCCAACAATATCGCTTGTTTCGACTTTAACCCAAATGTAAGCTTGGCTTGTGAAAGCCAAGAAAACAAGTCAGAAGAAATCGTCCGAAGGGCAGATCACCCTCTTCAAAGGCAATCCTTACGTTCATCCCAACAGCAACCGCATCTACGCCAACAAGGACAAGCTCCGCATCGCCCACGATATGTTGGAGCGCTACACCGGCAGCCCGGCCGGGCGATTTCGCAAGCAGATCATCCTGACGAACTTCGATTATTATCTCGAGCGCTTCCACACGCTGTGCGGCGACGAGAGAACCAAGGGCTCGGCGATGAACGTCGTCCATAGCGACAAGGCCGACGTCTCGATCATCGATTTCTCGATCGGTTCGCCCACGGCGGCGATCGTGATCGAGCTGCTGGCGGCCGTGAATCCGACCGCGGTGCTTCTGCTCGGGATGTGCGGCGGGCTGCACCGCTCGCTCAAGGTCGGCGACTTCGTTCTTCCTACCGCGGCGATCCGCGACGAGGGCGCGTCGAAGCACTTCATGCCTCCGCAGGTCCCGGCGCTTCCCACGTTCAAGGTCCAGAAATTCGTCTCCCAGATCATCGTCGAGAAGGGCCTCGACTACCGAACGGGAGTGATCCACACGACCGACTATCGGTTTTGGGAGTTCGACGATCGCTTTAAAGCGCAACTTTATGAAGAGAGGGCCTTGGCGATTGACATGGAATCTGCCACTCTTTTCATCTGTGGCTTTGCCAGCAAAGTGCCGATCGGAGCCTTGCTCCTGGTTTCGGATCTCCCCTTGAAGAGGGGCGGAATCAAGACCAAGAAGTCCGCCAAGAAGGTGTTCCGTGAGTTCACGGACCTCCATCTGGAGATCGGGATCAAGTCCATGAGCGAGATCGCGCAGCGAGGCGAGCATATCCGGCATTATAAGTGGTAGCGTACGGAGTGATTTCCATAGGGGCGACATGTTGAAAAAGGTCTTGGATTTCTTCTCGAATGATTTGGCAATCGATCTGGGCACCGCCAACACGCTGGTGTACGCAAGGGATCGCGGCATCATCATCAACGAGCCGAGCGTGGTGGCCATCCACCGAAACGCGCGAGGCCAGACCCGCGTGCTCGCGGTCGGCAAGGAAGCGAAGGACATGCTGGGAAGGACGCCCGGCTCGATCCAGGCCATCCGACCCTTGAAGGACGGTGTGATCGCCGACTTCGAAGTCACTCAGTCGATGCTCAAGTACTTCATCCAGAAATCCAGCGAACGCCGCACTTTCATCCGTCCCCGCATCATCATCTGTATCCCTTTCGGCATCACCCAGGTCGAAAAGCGCGCCGTGAAGGAATCCGCGCAATCCGCGGGCGCCCGTGAAGTCTACCTCATCGAGGAGCCCATGGCGGCGGCGCTCGGCGCTGGCCTTCCGATCCGCGAGCCCAGCGGAAGCATGATCGTCGACATCGGCGGCGGCACGACCGAGGTCGCGGTGATCTCGTTGGGCGGGATCGTATACTCCAAATCCGTCCGCGTCGCTGGCGACAAATTCGACGATGCCATCGTCAACTACATCAAGCGCAAGTACTCGCTTCTGATCGGCGAACGCACGGCCGAGCAGATCAAGCTTTCGATCGGCTGTGCCTACCCGTTCGAAGAGGAAAAGACTTACGAGGTCAAGGGACGGGATCTGATCAGCGGCGCCCCCAAGACCATCGAGGTCAACTCGGAGGAGATTCGCGACGCCCTGGCCGAGCCGGTTTCAGCGGTCGTGGACGCGATCAAGACCG
>CAYNDM010000028.1:0-16922 GCA_964395265.1 uncultured Bacteriovoracaceae bacterium | reverse complement strand
GTTTAGAGGTACCTCCAGGATCGGGGCCCGGACTACGGGGCCGTGAAAGCGCCCATTCTCCCTTCTGACACTCTTCGGCACGCGAGCTGCACAAGCGCCGGCCAAGCTTTTTTGAAGCCCGAGACCAAAGAGAAGAAGAGAGAAGGAGTACCTATGAAACGCGTCCTCATGATCGTATCCGGAGCCTTTTTTGTCACCGCTTGTGGTGGAATCGATGGAGACCTGATCCTCAGTTCCCCCCTGACCGTGGTGGACAGCAAAGGCAAAACGAAAGTCATCCAGCCTGGCCATTTCGACGCCAAGATCAAGCTCGAAGGCCGAGGCGGCAAAGAGCTCGAGATCAAGATCGACGATGCCGTCAATGGCAAAGACGTGAAACTCGAGCTCAAGATCCCGCCTGGAACCGTCCCCAGTTATTCGGGCTCGTTCGAGATCCTGGGCGCCAATGTCGATCAGGCCTTCAACATCCGTGGAGAGATCGATACCGACGAATACCGAACGGAGCGGACCCGCTCGATCGAAAGCTGTAGCACCCGTGTCCGGAGAACCGAGTGTCGTGACGTGATCGTGACCGGTCCGGACGGAAAGAAACGCCGTCAGCGTCGCTGTGAGGACGTGGTCCGCTCGGTGATTGGACGCCAGGATGTCGAGTACTACCACCGTACCACCACGGTGCGCGCGAACGCGGATTTCATCGATCCTGCCAGCGAAGCCGCTCTGGGGCGCTTCGGTGGATCCCGCAGTGATCGCGAAAAGATCTATACGCATCAAGGTCTTTGCCGTCCATAGCGCATTTGCCCGGAGGGGCGAATGCATCGATCCAATGAACAGCACATCCTGAGATCGATGAGTGGGGTAGGCTGGGAAACCGGCCTGCCCTTTTTCCTATCGAGCGTCTCTTGAAAAAATTCCGCACCGTTTCTGCATCGCAAGGTCCAATTTGACACATTCCAAGACCACTACGATTCAGCGATAATCTAGAGGACCGCTCCTCTACTGATCATGCGGTACGTAAGAGGGTGACAGCCACGAGAATAAATATGACACCACTCGCTCGTTACATCATTTCATGTCTCTGCGTATTGATCCTGCAGGCCTGCTCTCCCCGGATCATCTTACCCACCCCTCTGAGCGAAGAGAACGGCGAAGCACTGACTCAATCGACGCCTGTCGAAATCAGTCCGCGGCTAGCGACTTCCCTGCAGACCGAGAAGTTTCATGGGGTGATCGCTAAATCGATCCTCAACCAGCAGCGTAGCTCGCACGAGTCCATCGCCCTGCAGGATGGGCGTATCCTCGTGGTTGGAGGGACGGCGAACCACACCAATGCGATCACCTCAGCGGAGATCTTCGACCCTGCCACGAACGAATGGACGCTCATCAACGGTCCCAATACGCCTAGAGCATGGGAGCACAGGCTCACTCTTCTTTCGGACGGCCGCGTGCTCCTGGCGGGAGGAAGCGCTGGAGCCCCTAGCTATACGAATCTTACGAGCGCCGAGATTTTCGATCCCCAAACCGGCACATGGACCAATACAGGCTCTATGGCGACCGCAAGGACGGGTCACTCGCTGACGACTCTCTCGGACGGAAAGGTCCTAGCCGCGGGTGGAGCATCCATCAGCTCTTGCGAGATCTATGACCCCGCGACCGGAACCTGGAGCGGTACGGGGGCCCTTCCTTCCTCGCGCGCCAACCACAAGGCGCTGCTCCTCGAGAACGGCCAGGTCTTGGCGGTAGGAGGATTGAGCGGCACGACTACGCTGGCAAGCGCGGTGATCTACAACCCAACGACCGGTCTATGGAGCGCCACCGGCACCATGGCTACCGCTCGAACCCAGTTCGAACTCCAGCTGCTCAAAGACGGAACGGTGTTGGCGCTGGGAGGTCGGGTTTCGTCCACTCCTGCCACATATACCGATACTTCCGAGATCTTCGATCCAGCCACCGGAACCTGGACGAGCACGGGCAACCTGAACACGGCTAGAGGCCTCCTGTATTCGAAATTGCTCCAAGACGGGAAGGTCTTGGCATTTGGGGGCTCTGTCGGAGGCAGCTCCCATCTGGCAAACAGCGAGCTCTTCGATCCTGCCACAGGGATCTGGACCCCGACCGGTTCGATTCAGACTCCCAGAGGCGACAGCATCGCGGAGATGCTGCCGGATGGACGCGTCATCCTCGCGGGAGGTTTTTTTCTCAATGTCGTCTTCTTCGGAACGGAATTCTACGACCCTGTCACCAAGACTTGGACCCCCGCCCAAGCCGATTTCAGCCCAACCACGCTACATGCCGCGATCCAGCTTCAGGATCAGAAAGTCTTGCTGATCGGAGGGTACGGAGTGGATGGAAGCAAAGCTTATCTTTTTGATCCAAGCGATGGATCCTGGTCCGAAACCTCTCAGATGAGCACCTCACGAGAGGGCCATCGGGCCAACCTGCTGCCGGACGGAAGAGTCCTGGTTTCAGGGGGAAGCGACGGGAGCACAACTCTTGCGAGCGCCGAGTACTACGACCCGGCCACGGAAAGCTGGAGCGCGGCCCCTTCGCTCTCGGATCCTAGAAGCTCGCACAGCGCCGTGGCTCTCGATGACGGAAGGATTCTGGTCGCTGGCGGATTTGGGCCCACCATCCTTTCCAACGCCGAGATCTTCGACCCCGAGACGGAGTCTTGGAGCGCTACAGGTAGTCTGAGCGTCGCGCGTTACGGAGCTCAAGCCGTGAAGCTGCTGGATGGCCGCGTTCTGGTCGCTGGCGGATCAAGCACGGGCGGCACCTATCCCACCAGCACGGAAATCTACGATCCGGATGCGGGCACATGGGCATCCGCCGGGTCGCTTTCAGTGGGACGAAACTATCACGCGGCAACCCTCTTAAGCGACGGCCGCGTCCTGGTCACGGGCGGACGCAATGCATCCGCCCTTTCCGATTGCAGGCTCTACGATCCGGACACCAATAGCTGGAGCTCAGCCGCGTCGCTTTCCACTGCTCGCTACTATCACTCCGCCACCTTGCTCCCCGACGGAAGGGTGCTGGTCACCGGAGGGTCCACGGGTTCCGCTAGCATCAACACATCCGAGATCTACGATCCTCAAACCGACACCTGGAGCCTGGCCAGCGACCCCATCCTGGGGCGATCAGGGCATCAGGCCACTCCCCTCTCCGACGGCAGGGTCCTGTTCACCGGAGGTTGGAGCTCTCGAGGCGAAGAAGGAAGCTTCGAAATTTTCTCCCTCTTCACGCCGATTCAGCTGAGCGCGACAGGCGGCTCCGGGCCGTATACGTTCAGCCTCCTCAGTGGCGCCGGAACACTCTACCCCGCCACAGGGTTGTATATCCCCGATGGGCCAGGCACCGCCGTCGTCCGCGTGGAGGACTCTGTCGGGGCGTATGACGAGGCCACCATCACGATCGAGTGACCTTCTCAAAGCCAATGCCTTTCGGGAGCTGTCCCATGGGACACATGCTTTCGCTTTCCGTGGGCTGGTACAATGGACCTTCAGGCGCAGTACCTGTCTTAAGGAAAACGACTCATGAGCAAAACCGCCGTGATGGAGCTGAACGACGTCTGCAAGTCGTACCAGTCACGCCAAGTCCTCAAGTCCGTGAGCCTCCGCCTTGAACCGGGCCTTTTCTATGCCCTGATCGGACAGAACGGCGCGGGCAAATCGACCCTGATGCGCATCCTCGCGCGCCATGAGGCGCCCGACCGTGGTTGTGGCTCTATCCTGGGAGAGTCCATCCTGAAAGACAGCCGCGAGCATGCCCGGAGGGTGGCTTACGTCAGCGAATCGATCGATTACGTCCTGCCCATCAGCGCCAGGAATTTCTTCGAGCATTACGGGTCGCTCTTCCCGGACTGGCAGGCTGGAACTTTCGAGAGCGTGATCCGGGAGCTCGGCATCGACCTGAACCTGGCGTTTCGCAGCTATTCTCGCGGGCAAAGAATGCAGATCGCTTTCGCGGCGGCATTGGCCCAGCGGCCAAAGGCCCTGCTCCTGGATGAGATCACCTCGGTTCTCGACGCGCGGGCCAGAAATCTCGTGATGCGCTTGCTGGGCAGGTATGTGCAGGCCGGCGGCACCGTGCTGATGGCGACCCATATCGTCACCGAAGTCCATCCCTACGCGCATCGCATGATTCTCATCGAGGACGGCGAGCTCAAGCTCGACCTCCCGGTGGAGGAGATCGCGAACAGGTTCCTCAAGCTCAAACGACCGAGGGATTACGAGCTCGACATCTTCGACCACGACGAATGCGTCTTGGTCGGCTCCCTGCCGGATGATTCGCTGGCCTATCTGATCCCGATGAGCGCCGTGCCGCCTCAGTCTCTTCCTGAAGAGGTTTTCTGCGACGCCCGGATTACCCCCGAGGAGGCGTTCATCTACTTCACGCATAAAAAGGCAGGCTGACGATGCTCAAGCTCTACAAGCTTTTCGTATTCCAGAGCCTCAAGGAGCTTCTTTTTATGCTGCTCATGGGACTTTGCGCATTGTTTCTCCTCAGCCGCCTCGAGTTGGCGCTCATGAGCGCCATGCTCCTGCCATACTGCTGGCTTTTCGCCGTTGTCAGGCTTTCGACTCAGCACATGAGCCGGAACCTCTCTTGGCTGCTGGGCGTGCCGTTGAGAAAAAGAGAGCTCGCCCTTCTGAACCTTTTCATCAATTTGAGCTTGTTTGCGCTGACTGGGATCGCGACCGCGATGCTGGCTCTGGCCCTGATCCTCTTCAACCAAGAATCGCGTTCCACGCTCCAGGCGCTTGAGGCGCTCGAGCGCGTGTTGAAACTTCCGCTCGAGCCGACGCTGGGCGCTTGGGTCACGATCCTCGGGTTCGCCACCGCGATCCTGACGTTCTCATTTGGGCTAGTCCGCAGGGACGGAGTGCAAATGACGGGAGCGAAGGCGGGCCGCGGCCACGGCAGGACGTTCCTCACGGCTGCGATGGCCGGAATCCTCGCGCTGTTCGTCTATTTCTTTAGGGAGCTTCTGGACAACCGTTACGCCCTATTCACGCTGCTGACCGCCTTGGCTCTGCGGGGGGCGATCTTCATGGCAGCAAGAAGCGTGGGCCTTTCGCGGTCGGAGAGGAGAAAATGGGTCGCGGCGGCCTCGGCCATCGCCGTGATCCAGTCCACCGGAGTGTTCGCCCTGGCCTCTCATGGGCTCAGGGCCCACGACCCGAACCGGGTTGCGGCATCATTGCTTTTTCTCGGCCGTTACGCGGGAGAGGTCTCCCCCGCGGAGTTCGCCCGGGTATTGGCGTTGCCATTGAAGGGGAGTCAATTCGGGGAGCTCGGCCAAAAGTACCTGGAGCTTTTCAACGAAGGAAGGCGCCTATCCGTCTCGCAAGCCAGCCCACTTTCGTTTAGAAAGCTCCTGCGCTCCAAAACCCAGGCCGAGGATATTCAGGCCGCGATGGCTCTTTTCGACCCCAAGTCGCTTCGCCTCGCCGAGGTACGGGTCGCCCTGAAGAGTCTCTCGAAGACGGTGCAGGGAAAAAGCCGAAACCAAGTCCTTCACTGGTTCCTCCCGGCGAAGCTCTCAACCGAAGATACGATCGAGCTCCTTTCGTCTGAAAACGAGCTCGAATCGAGCTATGCCCTGCTTCGGGCTCGCTACTTCCGCGATGCGAGATTCCTGCCCGTCATTCAGAAGGAGCTAAAGAGCTACTCTGAGGAGCAGAAATGGGAGGCCAGAAACACTCTGGGGGTTCTGATTGGCCGACAGCTGAGCCTGAGCGAATTCGCCGATCTGCTCCGCGAAAAGCGCTTGGCCCTGAAGTTCTACGAGGCCCATTGCGATCGGGTGAATCTCGATGAGCTGACGGAGAAATCCAAGGAAGGGACCGCTCTCCTAAACATCTGCCTGCGCGAAAACGGGCGCGAGCTCGCGGGCCTGCCCCAGCGCGTGGAGGATAACGGGTGGCTCGAGCCTCCGTTGAAGAACTCGACCCGAATCTGGCTGAAAAACGCGATCAGGAGTCGCGACGCTTTTTGAACGTCTGCTGCCTGAAGCCAGCTCTCAGGAGCTCGTTAGCTTTGAACTCGTTAGCTTTGAAAAAGACCCGGACGCTCGACGACGTACCCAAGAACTCCCAGCGTCTTGTCCCGAAGGTTTCGGCTGGCGAGTTCGAGATTGGCCAGAAAGTCCTCTTCAGAAGAACGCTCGCCGTCGACGAGATCCGTGATGGATTTGAGGGCCAGAAAAGGCACTCGAAGCTGCTCGGCCACCCAGGCGATCGAAGCGGCTTCCATCTCTTTGACGACTCCGGCATTCCGCTCCATCATCTCCAGGTCCCGATCAGTGAAGTCAAAGGAGTTTCCGGTAGTGATGGCTCCGCGCTTCAGACCCAGCGCCTCGGCCATGCCTTCGAGCTCAAGCGCGGCGAAAGAGCCGACCCCGTACTGCTCATAGCCCCCCAGAGGAATCCTTCGATCGTGAAAACGATACGCATCGGACCCCAAGTAGACGTCGCCGATCCGTGCTCCTCGTTTCTGAAAACCTCCAGCCGTTCCCGCGTTGATCAAAAGATCTGGCCTGAATTGCCGAATCGAGACATAGGCATTGAGCACGGACGCGTCGGTGCCGATGTGATCGACGCCGAAGCGAGAGCACTTGCCGTTGACCGAAACCAAAAGCTCGAGCCGGCTCTGGAACGAGCCGCGGTAATGCCGCATCGGAAGCTTAGGATCGCCAAAGGAATGATCCCTCTGAAGCGAGAGGGCCTCGACCAGAGGCTGAGCCTCGAGCTCCATGGCGAAGACGAACGCGACCCTCAGAGTATCGATAGAAGGTGCCATGAGGTCACAGTAGCCACAAGAGTGGCTCGAACTCAACAGCGCCGCACGAAAGCCCCATCAATCAAAAGGGGCGCCCCACCTTCGGGATACCCCTTCTTCAAATCACCTGCGCTTGGCGGTTCACTTGCGCTTCGCGGTGATTTCGATCAGGTCCACTACATTCCCACCATCAATTAAGTTCTCAGCAATGACGAGATCGCCCTGGTCGTTGAAGGAGAACGTCACCCGTCCAACGAGCCGATCACGGCTGTCAACGAATCGTCCGACGAGAGTTTGGTTCTGGAACTCAAAAATCATGTACACCTTGCCCACATTCGGATCGTCGAAAGCCTCGCGTTTCTGACCATCGACGGAAATTTCCGTCTTGATCTCTTCGCCTAACTTTTTCTCGGTCAAAAGCACGCTTCCGCAGCCGTCCTGCTGAATCGCCACGATATAGTAGCCTGCAGGTGCCGGAAACTGCTCCCCTTCGGGGGTTCGGACAGAGATTGCTTCATACTCTCCAGAAAAATCGGGACAATCCGCCGCGAAGGTCTGGACGGTCGTGAACCCGGCCAATACAGCGGCCGCAAAAAGTATCGATTTCATGGGTACTCCTTAGCTTTCATGGTTGATCAGACATGAATTCCGCCCAATCGACCTCGCGAATCCCTTCGGACCCAAAGCAGACTCAGGAGTCCGCGAGAAACGAGAAATACGATCTCAGATGGTTTCTCTGATGAACTTCAATTTAGGCAAAACTCTCTCTCGGTCTCTCGGTACCTGAAAATACTGCAGTGCGTCAACAGCAAAATAAAGAAAGACCCGCTGTCGGCCACAGACAGCGGGTCTTTCAGGGCTGACCTTGATCTAAAAAACTTAGAGGGCTTTCAAGGTCAAAGACGCGTTGATCGTCGTGGTATCGAAAGCGACGCGTTTATGCGTCGGGATATCGAGGAACGGCGAGAACGTGATATTCGGAGTCACGTTCCAAGTGATCCCTGGCTCGATGTCGTTCACAGGGACGAAATTTGCCGACATCCTTCTCTCCGTATTCGCTTCAAAGAGGAGCCATGCGGAGACCGTCGGGCTGATCTGGTAGCTGACTTCTGGGCCCACGTAGAAACGCTGAGCCCACTTACCGGCTGCCGCGTCTGGATCTGAATACAGGTACTGACGAGCGAGCGCGGTCATCGCAAGACCGAAACGGCTATTGGGGATCTCGTAAGAGAGAAATCCGTAGGCGCGGAGATGGGTGATGTGAGAGGTCCCTTCCCATCCCGCATAAACCGGCACATAAGCACGGAACTCGGTTCCCAGATTGAAGTTCCCCACCTTCAAGACAGAGCTGTTATTCCATCTAACAGAAGGATCGAGAGCTTCGAACTTGTCGCCTGCCTCGCTTCCACGGACAGGATACGCGTAGAAATCCCATCCCAGGGCCAGCGTGTTCTTGGCGTCGAGCTTGTAGCTTGCTTTCAGAGTGTTTTCTAAAAGCAGACGGCTTTCAGGATCGCGCTTGCCGGTCTCAATATTAGGCTGATAGCTTGAGATATCTCCCAGCCCCGGACCCCAGAGGATCGAACTGAAAGACAAACCTACGTTTTGGGTCCAGCTGCCCGTGCTCGCTTCGCTAGTCGCGGAAGCTTCAGCAGGAGCAGTCTGTGCCAACGCAGAGCCCGAAGCCAGGACTGCCGCGAGAGTCACTAGAGCGATATTCCTCTTCAACATTTCCATTTTCTCCTTCATTCCCAAAGCTAGACCTTCCTAGCGAGTTAGCTTGCTCTCATGAGCAATCCTCAAAATTCACTGCACGTCCACGGCGATGAGCAAAAGGCCTGCCGCTTCTTGTCCACACTCGATGCCAGCTTGTACAATTACATCGCATTGCGTCATACCACTGAAACACTTAGGGTTCAAGCCAACATTTGATTAAATTGAACGGTTTTTACCTGATTCCGACCGTCTAGGCGTTTTGACACTGGTGTCGACTTACCCTGGCCTTCGGGGGCCATCTGACTCTTCACCAGGTAGGCCGGCAAATCGGTGCCGCGAACTGCACCAGCAAAAGAGCGGGTTCTCGCAGATCAGCGAGAGTCCCCTCAGCGTTCAGTGTGGCCCTGAACGAACCCCGCGGATCGGTGCTCAGGACACCCTGTCCCCGAAACCGGCCGCTTGAGACACGGTTGAGCTCGATATTGCCATCGCATTGAATGCGGATCTCGCTCGAAGTGGCTTTGCCGCGGATGGGATAGGAATTCACCACACCTTTGAACTCCAAGTCACCATTGGCAGTGGTCGTCACATCGACATCAGTCCGCCCGGACTGGATGCGGCCTTCGCAATGGCCCAGATTGCACTGAAGATCGACATGTCCGGTCGGACCCCAGCCGTAAATTCGGCTTCCGTTCCCGTTGACCTCGTAATCCAAGCGAACGAATTCGACATCAAACGTACTTCCGCCCCTGAGCTTCCCATCCTCGTGCAAGAGATAGACACCCCCGGATGTGCCACCAAAATGGTCAAGACGAAGAGTGAGCTCTGACAGCCCAGTCACTTCTCCCGCCTGGGCATTCCAGGCACTCAAGCCCAGAACCAGGCCGATCATCAGTCCTTTCATAGTTAAGCCCTCCGCTTTGAAGAGCTTTTAGCATCGCGGGTTCGACGTGGCAATGCGGGGCTGAGAGCTCTCTGGACTACGCCGCGCGTGCTCGAGGCATTCGCATAAGATACTCTCGAATAGATAAGAAAACTGCTCCAGGGCGAGTAGTAACCCGTGGACGACCTCAGGCTCGCTCACGTCCTGAAGCACGACCAGGAGGTCTGCCAGGAGCGCCGCTCCACCTGTGATCTGGAGCGAGCTAAACTCCTCCCACTCAGGATTCGCCGCAAGCCCTTCAGGCCCGATGAAGGCAATCAAGCATTCGAAGAGAACCCAGAAAGCCAGAACATGCCTGGGATCCTTGTCAATGAGGTCGTCCAGATAAAGACCCAGCTTTCGGGTCGACGGAAGCATGGGGGTCCACTCAGCGGATCGCCCTCTGTGGCCTGAAATAAAAGTTTCAAAACAAGCCCTCTGTCGCCTACAGGCAAAAGATCTGCCTTCTAACCAGGCCCGGAACGTGGGAGATTGGGAGGTCCACGGCAGCTGTCGGATGCGCGCAAGCCGTTCCTCGTGATGAAGCATGAATTGGCGCAGATTGATCAAGAAAAGCCGGCCATCCCGCGGAGTCAATTGCCCGGTCCGCCCCGCCTGGAAGAAGGGGCTTCGCTCCCAGATCCGGCTAGCGCACTGCTCTGCTTCCTTGAGAACCCTCTCGAGTGTCACTCTCTCCTTTTTCGGTCATAGGGGATTTCGCTCCAGGAAAGTTTTCTTAACTCTTTTGCTCTGTTCTTACGGGCTATCTCGACGTTGCGACTCCAAAGGGGTATTGTGATTCACGAGGAAACGCGCCATGGATCGAAGTTCCTTTCTGGACTTTCCCATTTTGACCTTCTCGCGCGCACGAAGCGCATCCTTTGTCCTGCAAAACCGCTTCATGCACTGGACCGCTATGGCCTTGGCCGGCCGGCGGGCCAATCCCTCGGAAGTCAGCGCCAAAACCCTGCAAGCCATCCGAAAGGAGATCGATGAGCTCTTGAAGCGCGATAGCGCGAATATCGCGAAAGGCCTCTATCCTATCAGCGTCCTGCGCCCCGAATCCCCCATCCGTCACTGGGCTCGCTATCCTAAAGTCCTGATCGACGCGGCACGGATCGGCAGGAGACGGAAACTGGGACGGACCACTGAGTTTTCGCCCAAGTCCAAAGAGCTGACAGAGGAGCTGCCTCGGTACTACCGCCGAAATTTCCACTTCCAGACGGATGGGTATCTCTCCGACCGATCCGCTGAGCTCTATGATCACCAGGTCGAGATTCTTTTCGCGGGCGCCGCGGATCCCATGCGCCGGCTGATTCTTCCTCCGCTGCGTCAGGCTTTCGGCAAGAGCGACGGCAGGGGACTCACCTTTCTCGAGCTTGGAGCCGGGACGGGGAGCGCGACGAGGTTCGTCCGATTGACCTTTCCCAAAGCCAAGATCGTCGCCTTGGACCTGAGCGATCCTTACCTCAAAGTCGCTCGAAAACGACTCGGGAACGCCTCGAGGATCGACTTCATCCAGGGAAATGCATCCGCTCTTCCCTTTCGCGACGGTACGTTCGACGCGGTCTACTCGGTCTTCCTCTTCCATGAGCTACCGCTCGACGAGCGAAAAGCCGTATTGAAAGAATCGCTCCGAGTTTTGAAGGACGGGGGCACTCTCGCGCTGGTGGACTCGCTTCAGGCGGGAGATCGCCCCGCTCTCGAAGAAGCCCTCAGGACGTTTCCCCAGGACTTTCACGAGCCGTTTTACCGGAATTACCTCGCGCACCCGATGGAGTCTCTCCTGAAGGCGCTGAGGCTCGATAAGATCACGGTGGAGACCGGCTTCTTTTCGAAAGTGGTCAGCGCACGCAAGTCATCCCGGCGAAGCTAGGGGTATCGCCGAGGTCTGGCTTCAATCTGGTATAGGGGCTTAGAAAAGCTTCGCGCATTCGGTTCGAACCGCATACGCGCCCCTGATGTCCTGCTCGTAGCAGACGAGCTCACCAGTCTCGGGGGCGGCGGTGAAGTACCTGCCGTAAGGAACTTCCGGATTCCCGCCTTCAGGCCGCCAAAGGATCAGGAACTCCGTACCAGGCGCCATCGGATCAGGGAGGGTTCCCATCATGTATGGCAGCGGATTTCCTGTTTCCGGGTCGAGGAAATCGAATAACTTGGTGTAGGTTGCGTGCATTAGACTTGCTTTGATCTGCTGAAACGCTCTGGTCAAGGCCGCGTCGTCCAGCTCCGCCAGGCGCCTCAGCAGCGCGAACGGCTCCCAGTTCGACCTGAATTCCGGATCGGTGATGAGGATATACGCATCTTCAGGCATATAACTCGCGGCGGCGGGTGATAGAATCGCCGATCTGCTGAAGTAGGCACCCCGGAACGAACGGGTCTTGTCAGTAGGTGCGACGATCTCCTCCATCTTGCTTCGCAAGACCTGCACATGGCGCTCGAGCTCCGCCACCCGCTCTCGAAAACGCTTGGGATCCCCGGAGTTTTCGATCAAAACAGCGCGCGTGGTCTGGTTTTCGATGTAGACCAGATCGATCGCCGAGATGAACACCCCTCTCTGCGATGTGAGTTGGGTGTAAATCGTGTTTCCTGGCTTGGTCGCCACGGGTGTTCTCGAAAAGTCCCGTGGAAAAATCTGAGGCAACGGGTACTGATGAAAAAAGCCCGAGAGAACCAGATCCTTGCCGTCCGGGCGATTGCAGCCCCTGAAATTCGTTGTATTCGGAGTATTGCCGGTGAAAATCCGGATCTGATCTGCCGCGCTCCTGAGATATCCGGTCAGCGAATCCTCCTTTAGAAGATTGTTTTCAGCGCAGACGCGGACCGGGGATTCGGCACTTTGGATGTACTCTCGAGAGTACGCCTCGAAAAGCAGATGGTTCATTGGCGAGTAGATGTGGGATTCGCCGATCGAAAGGTACTCGCCTTCCGTCATTCCCGCCGTTTGGATCCGCGAGATCACTTCTGCGTGACTGACGGCTTGATCCCAAGCGATCCCTTCCAGCATCTGCCGAAGGTACGCCGCGAACCCGACGCCAAACGACCCGAAAGGAACTTGGATGACGCCTTTGTGCCCCTCGATCGATGCAACCCGCGCATCATTTCCCCTTCCAAGAGCAGCGAAAGAAGCCCCAGTCCATAGGAAAATCGCGACTCCAAAGACAATTCCAATTCCCTTCATGCTCTCCTCCGGAGAGGCAACCTATCGACTTTAACGCAATGTGTCAATATCCCATTCGAGACTGGGAATCAAAAAGGAGACGTGCACCTTCCACCACGTCCATGACGAGCTGACGAAGGAACCTGGAGGACTCGATCGCCTCGGGCGAGGAGATGAACTCATAGTCGTGGCACATATCGGCTTTCGCGATCGGGATGTAGTCGATGCCGGGTCCTTTGACCATGACCTCGTCCCGATACGGAATCTCGTGACAAGGACGATCCGTGACCGCGAACTCGCCGGGCTCGACGGCCCGGACATAAGCCTCGACTTCCAGAAGGGTCTCAGCATCGAGATCCGACTCGTACTGATTGGGCCCGTTCCGATAAACAATGCTTCCGTCAGAATAGAGATTCACCGTGTGGGTGAGAACCTGCCCCGGCCGGACGAAGCTCCCATGCACGAGAACCGTGCGTTCTGCAGGACTTTCGCTCGCCTCGATCTGCCAAGGCAGATTTGGAAGAACACCGAGCAGTACCACTAAGAGCGTGTAAGCTGAATGAAATCTCATGATCCCCCCTCACCGGAACCATTCCGGGCAGAACTGCGTTTGAAAAAATCGCCCAAGGGAAAGAGCAAGACCCATTCCCGGTAGCTCACTTGCCACAGTTTCCCGCTATGAATTTTCTTCGACCCGGCTAAGCTAGATAAAGAGAGCGAGGTTCAGTATGAACCAAGGCCAAGGCGAAAGCCGGATCAGCCCATGTCAGTCTTGCGGCGCGTGCTGCGCGCACTTTCGAGTCGCCTTTTACTGGGTGGAGGCCAATAACCCGGAGTCGCACAACGTCCCTCCGGGGCTTTGCGAACCGTTAGACCAATTCAAGAACTGTATGAAGGGAACCAATGCCAAGCATCGGCCCCGGTGCACGGCGCTGGTCGGACGGATCGGCGAACGGGTCGGCTGCACCATCTACCCGAACCGTCCATCGCCTTGTCGGGATTTCGAAGCCTCTTACGCAAATGGAAGCGAGAAGAAAAACAAGCGCTGCGATGAAGCCCGACTTGCTCATGGCCTCAAACCCCTTCAAAAGCCCTCTCCAGCGGTGGTTCACTCTGAACCCTGAGTGCCCGCGGCTCCTTATTAACTCGTCGCTTCCTTATTTCCATACTACGCGTTATATCCGCCTCTTATGAGGCCCTTCTTCTTTTTGCTCCGACCTGCGGTGATCTGGATCGCCAGCCTGCTCTTGACGGCATTGGCTCTGGCGCAGACCACCCCGCCTCAAGACCGGAAGGAGTTCTTCGACTCGGATCGCATGTATTACTTCCGCCTCAGCGGCTGGGACCCCACCCTCCTCGCGCCCCCGCAGTTGGGCGAGTTCAGCCGCAGTTACGAAGCCCGTCTTGAGATCTTCATCGCCAATCCCCACAGCCCCTCTCATTGCCCTGATCAAGAAAGCGGCGATCACAATCACCTCTTCTCCAGCTGGGACATCCAGATGAAGATGAGTGGAAACCGTACCTTCGGCACGCCCAAGTCGTCTTACAAATTCAAGCTCGGACGGCAGGACGGCGGACGGTATCTTGGCATGTCCAAGATCAACCTCAAGTCCATGTGGAACGACGTCTCGCAGATGCGCGAAGCTCTCGCCTGGGGACTTTTCAAGGACGCCGGCCTTGCGTCGTCTGGCCACACCTACGCAAAGCTCTGCATCAACGGCAAGTACTACGGTCTGTACTCGGTGATCGAAGAAGTGGATGAGTCCTTTCTCGAGGACCGCTTCGGCCAGTTCTCCGAGGGAAATCTGTACAAAGCCTATTGGGAAGACATCGGCCCGGCTACGCTAGAATATCGCGAGGACGGCGTGTACTTCATTTCCCCCGATCCCGAGAAAAGAACCTACCAGCTCAAGACGAATGGAGAGGCCGATGATCCTGCCGAGCATCAGAACTATCAGGACCTCGCCGAGCTGATCCGCAGGGTGCATTTCAGGCAAGACATCGAGGCGATACTGAACGTCGAAGGGTTTCTCAAGTGGGCGGTCCTTAACATGCTCATGGGCGCCTGGGACAATTACTGGCTCACTCCCGCCAACTACTACCTTTACAATGCCGGGAGGGGAAACCCCAAAGCCTTCATGAACGCCCCTTACTTTCACTGGATCCCGTGGGACTACGACAACTCATTCGGAACCAGCTGGGGCGCCGCCGACTGGCAGTACAAGGACATCGTCGAGTTCACGACGCTCCCGCTTGTGAAGACATTGCTCGAAGATCCCCGCTGGCTTCGTTTTTACCTGGATCAGGTCGAGAAGATGCTCGATGACGTGTTCAACCCAACCACGATCGACCGTCGGATCCGAGGGTATTGGAACCTCATCTCGACGGCAGCCTTCCTGGAGTCGGACTCACCCCAAGGAACTCCCCACACAGGCAGGCAATTCACCAACGATCAGGTGTATTGGAACGGCCGCGAGCACCGGTACCTGGATTATCGGGGACTGCACTCCCATGGAATCCTGCACTACGTTCGGATGCGACATGACAGCGCTCGGCAGCAGCTTTCTGAATGGAGAATAAAACTCCTTGAGCGCGAGATCGCGCGCTGATCGGGAGTTGCTTTCAAGGCGCTTCCAGGCAATTCTTCGACCCATGATCATTGACCGATTGCGTTGGCTGGCTCCCCTTCTTCTCCTGGCGCTCACCACGAGCGCCAAGGCGACGACGCATACCTTCGCCATTCTGGGCGATGCGGGCGTTTGGAACTCCAACAGCCGTCGCATTCGCGATTCGATTCTCGATTCCCGAATCAAAGCGATGATTCTCCCCGGCGACAATCTCTACGAGCCGGACCGCGATTACGCGGACGTCTGGAGCCCCTGGCAGGCGAAGGGCCTCGAGTTTCCGATCGTCGCTCTCGGCAACCACTACAAGAGCTACTCCGAGGAAATGGCCTATTTCGGAATGCCTGGCGAGTTTTACGCGAAGACTTACCCCGGATTCCGTTTCATCGTTCTGAATTCGGACAATCCGAGAAACGTGGGGGAGCAGTATGAGTTCGCCCGAACGCAGCTTGCCCAAGCCGACGAGAAGTTCGTCTTTCTGGTTTACCATCATCCGACCTTCACCGTCTCAAGAAGGCATGGATGGCAGGAGAGAGAAGCGTTTCAAAGGGGCATGCGCCAGCTCCTGCGGCGCTATGCCGACAAGATCACCGCAGTGATCGTCGGACACGACCATATCGCGAGCCTGGTCCAGGTGGATGAGATCCCTATGATCGTTTCGGGAGCCGCTTTCGAGCAGATTCCCACCCGCCCGGTCTCCTACGTCGACGACGGATTCCAGATCGGTACTCGCTGGCTCTTCCGTTCGGGACCGCATTGGGTGCGACTCGACGTCGATCCGGACGAAGGCGAGCATGTCTGGATCAACTTCGTGCGCACCGATCGCAACGAGGTGGTTTGCTCGGCCAGAATCGCACCCCGGCCGTTCGTACTGAGGGAGAACTGCGCCCGCAGCTCGGTGAGGTTACCGAAGAAGCCGCGTTCGATAACGCGATCGACAAAAGAGTAAAATTTCCTTTCCAACTAAAAAGCCCACTGGACGACGAAAGGAGGTTCCGATAGAAGAGAGCCTAACTTGACAGTTTCTTGATAAATATGCCGAACCAATTACCGTTTCATATCCAAGCTTTAAAACGTGAATTCGAACGACGACGCAAAAAGAACCCTCAATATTCCTTGCGGGCGTACGCAAGATCCTTGGAACTCGATCCAAGCGCTCTTTGTCGAATTTTGGCGGAGAAACAACCTCTGAGTCTCAAAGCGGCCAAGCGGATCCAAGGCAAGCTGAATCTCAGTTCCGACGAGCTTCACCAGTTTCTTCTTTCCGTCGTGGAATCCAAGAGCGCTGAAACCTTGGCCAGGGCAGGATTGAAGACGCTACCCGCCCCTTCTGACGCAGTCGATCCACAGAAGTTACAGCAGGTCGTACTCTTAACTCGACGCTTCGCTTCAGATCTGGAAGCGATCATGGGCACCCGGACCATCGCCAGAAAAGTGGATCAGCTCGCCTGGATGCTATTGGCCGAAGCCGCAATGCCTGTATCGGGAGTTCCCCCGGACGAATCCCGCTCGCTTGCCGAGCCCGATTTCAAGTCTCACAACGCAATGAATACTCAAAGTTCCACTCGCCTCGCCGCAAATGGGCTCGCTCAAGCCTCATTTCCGGAGTGATGCAGATTACTATTGCACCCTATTCGGCATCCAACTTATCTTCAGGCTTTCGATGATGAAGTTTCGTCTCACGAAAGGGATCCGATGCCGATGGAGCGCGGAAGCGTTCTAG
>CAYNDM010000027.1:5923-17032 GCA_964395265.1 uncultured Bacteriovoracaceae bacterium | reverse complement strand
CATGACTTCTGCATGAGTCCCTGGAGCCAAGGACTCGAGCCGTGCCTTCAACTGATCGGGTGTCATGAGCCACCTCATAACACGCCAAGGCGAAAACGACTACACCGGATCTCCAAGGGCTTTCCCGCCCGCTTCGAGGACACAAAAAGGGCTCACAAAAATAGAGGAACCCTCAAGACAAGAAAGACGCTCCGAATGGGTTCAAATCTCAAACCCGGGGCTTTAACTCTCAGGTGGACCCTACGCCCGACGGAGCTTTCAATTCAGCTGCACCTAATCATCCAAGGGACTTTGAACTCACGTGAACCGAGCCTCTGAGTCCTCAACCTCCTACTCAAGCCACGGCCGCCAATAGAGCACCCAACCACTCACCCAAGCCACGGCCGCCAACCAAGACCTCTCCGATCTCCGCACTCCCCGTGTCCCTGAATAACCGCTGAACCCGCACGGCCCCGAAATCCCCGAGGGGCTGAGGATGGGCGCGTGATTTGCTCCCATTTTAGGCATGGAGCAGCAGGTGCCCACTTCGTTGCCGGTCCTTCCCATCCGAAATGCAGTCATCTTTCCCTCGATCTCCATGCCGCTGGTCGTGGGTCGGCCTCGCAGCCTGGAGGCTCTGACGCAGGCCGAGAACCAATCCGGGCTGCTGCTGATCGTGACTCAGCGGGTCCTGACTCCTGGAGACCCGAGCGCGGATGATCTCTACCGGATCGGAACACTATGCAAAGTCGAGAACAGCGTCGATACCGAGATGGGCAGCAGGCAGGTGGTTGTCACTGGGATCGCGCGATATCGGATCCATACGTACAAGACCGAGGACGAACGCTACCTGGCCGCCGAAGGTGAAGTGGTGCCCGACGAATACGGCGAGGACCACGTGAGGAGCCAAGCGCTGCTGAACAATCTCAAGTCCGTCGCCCGTGAGATCCTCGAGATGCTGCCCGGAGCGACCGAGCCTCTGGTCCGCCTCATCGATCGGGTCGACGATGCCGCGTACCTGAGCAATGTCTGCGCGGCTTACCTCAACCTCACGATCCCCCAAAAGCAGGACCTGCTTGAAACGCTTCAGGTCGAGCGAAGGATGGAAGCTTTGCTCGAGTACATGCGGAACGAGAGGGACGTGCTGAACGTCCAGAAGGAAATCCGGGAGAAGATGGCCGAAAGGCTGAACAAAGCACAAAGGGAAGCGCTCTTGCGCGAACAGATCCGAACGATCCGCAACGAGCTCGGCGAAGAGGGCGCCGACGATTCCGCCGACGAGATGGAAGCGAAGCTACAAAGGGCCCGGATGCCGGAGGAAGTGGCAAAACAGGCCAACGACGAGCTGAAAAGGCTGAAAGCGCTTCCCGTGGTCTCGGCAGAGTACCATGTGGTGCGCACCTATCTGGATTGGCTCGCATCGATGCCTTGGAGCGTCTCCACCCAAGACAATATCGATCTGGCTCGCGCGCGGCAGATCCTGGACGAAGATCACTTCGGGCTGGAGACAGTGAAGAAGCGTATTCTCCAGTTCCTCGCGGTCGCGAAGCTGAAGAACGATCTCCACGGCCCGATTCTTTGCCTGGTCGGGCCTCCGGGAGTCGGTAAAACCTCTCTCGGTCAATCGATCGCCCGCGCATTGGGCAGGAAATTCGTCCGGACTTCCCTGGGAGGTGTGCGCGACGAGGCCGAGATCCGCGGACACCGGCGCACCTACGTCGGCGCGATGCCCGGAAGAATCATCCAGAGCATCAAGCGCGCGGGCACGCGCAATCCGGTGATGATGCTGGACGAGATCGACAAGCTCCGATCGGACTTCCATGGCGATCCGTCCTCTGCGATGCTCGAGGTGCTCGATCCCGAACAGAACAAGACGTTCACCGACCACTATCTCGACGTGCCCTTCGATCTTTCCGATGTCTTCTTCATCTCGACAGCCAACGTTCTCGACTCGATCCCTCCTCCCTTGAGGGACCGCATGGAGGTCATCGAAGTCAGCGGCTACACCCCTCTCGAGAAGCTCCATATCGCGCGAGACTATCTTCTTCCTCAGGAACTGAAAGGCCACGGCATCAAACCCGAGCAGGTGGAGATCCCCGATGAGACGCTGCTTTCGCTCATCACGCATTACACGCGCGAAGCCGGCGTGCGCGAGCTCAGGCGCAAGATCGCCGCCCTTCTTCGCGCGACAGCCGAGATCCTGGTCGAAAGGACTCCAAGCGAACCCATCCTGATCACTCAGGAACGGATGAGGAAGATGATCGGACACGAGCGTTTCTTCCCGGAACTCGCCCAGCAAAACGTCAAGGCGGGAGTCGCGACAGGCCTGGCCTGGACGCCCCATGGCGGCGATCTCCTCTTCTTGGAATCTTCAAGGATGCCCGGTAAGGGCAACCTCATCCTCACGGGACAGCTCGGAGACGTGATGAAGGAGTCGGCGCAGATTGCCCTGTCGTTGGCCCGAGGCGCGATCGCTTCGCTCTTCCCGAAGAGTTTCGATTTCAGCAAGAACGATATCCACGTCCATGTGCCGGCCGGCGCCATCCCGAAGGACGGGCCATCGGCCGGAGTGGCCTTGATCACGTCCCTTGTCTCGCTATTGCTCGGTCGCCCCGTGGATCCGAAGCTCGGGATGACAGGCGAGATCACGCTGCGCGGAGCGGTGCTACCGGTGGGCGGCGTGAAGGAAAAGGTGATCGCGGCCCTTCGAGGTGGCCTCAAGACGGTGATCCTCCCCAAGCGAAATGCGACGGACCTCGAAGAAGTTCCGAAAGAAGTCTGCGAGCAGCTGAAGTTCATCTTCGTCGAAACCGTTGAAGAGGTCATTGAAGCGGTGTTTCAGATTACCGTGAGGCCATTGCAAGTTTCAGCGATGACCAGACCAGACGAGCCAATCAGCGCGGCCTGACGGTTCGCCGATCTTCCGACCCGCGAACACCTAACGATTCGCGAGCCCCCGATCAGCCGGCCATTCGATCGCGCGGAGGAGCGATTCGGTCACGGGGATCCTCGTCGGGGGTGATGACGCCCTCCTCTCCAGGCTGGCCGAAAGCCCCAGGCTCGAAAGCCGCCATCTGGATCCGATCCCCTCTCACAGGGCCGTAAAGCGTGCCCATCGTCAGTCCGAAGAGCAGATGCGCCATCAGTAGCAGGATTCCAGTCTCAGGCCCGAATCCGAAACCGAAAAAGCCGAACTCCATGTATTGCGCTGCTTCGCCCAGGAGCTCCTCGCGTCCCATAGCCATCTGCTCGCGAATGATCTGGAAGAAGGGAAAGAGCGCCACCGCGGCGATCAACGCATGAGCAAAACCGACCATCACCCCTCGCATCGGAGTCGCCTCCCTGAATACATACTCGAAGAAGTAGCCGTAGAGCATCCCGAACAGTCCGCCCAACGCCAAGTTGATGATGAAACCGAAGATCCACGAGCGAGGCGTGTACAATCCCCCGGCGAGCGTGGCGATGTAAGACTCGAACGTGAAGCGCGTCACTCCCATCATCGAGAAGATGTCCATCACCGATATCATCGCGAAAGCGGCGAACGCCCCTACGATGAACGACCGGGCCCAGTTGATCGGGTGCGCGTTTCTCAGGATTCTGTGCGGATCGCGTTTTGTAGCCATAGCAACCGTCGGACTGCAATCCGGATGCCCGCTGCTCCAGCAGGGTGGCGCATGTGTTGCACACCGTTTCGCCGTCGGGAGGAGTAGACCCATGATCAGACCCATTAGAATCCGCAAGCCTGAACCGAAAAACGACTGGCTGAGCAAAGCCTGTCAGCACATCGCCGAGAACGAAGAGATCATGGAAGAAAGCTCGCGATACGTCTGCGAGCGGCTTGCCGCCCTGCTGATCAATCGATTGCCCGAGGAAATCAGCCGCTCGCTGATCGGGCTTCTCCCGGATCCGCCGGCGTGGATGTTCACCCAGATTCAAAAAGAGGGCGACCCGAGCATTTCCTATTCGGATTTCATCGAATGCGCCATGGACGCCATCGCGCTCGAGATTCCCGATCGCGCTACCGACGAGCACTCGCTTGAACAGGCCGGCCGAAGGGTCGCGGATCTCTTCCTGGCTTCTCTCGCCTACGAGGTCCCAGGCAATATCGTGGGGGAGCTGAGTCACCGACTCCCCGACGACCTCTCATTCAGGATCAGTCCCAACGAGCCTGCGTATAGGCGCGCGAGCTGAAAAGGACTTCCGGTCGAGAGGTCAGATCACCCAGGCAAGGTCGAACAACCGGGGCCAAGCCAAAAACATCGACTAGGTCGAACGCTCTGGTTAGGTCAGACAACTCCCACCGGATCAAATGCCACCGACTCGTTCAAACAACCCCGACCTTGGGGCAATACTTCGCGATCGGGCACTTCTCGCAGTACGCCCGGCGCGCCGTACAAATCGCGCGGCCATGGTCGATCAGCAGATGGGAAAACAGGGTCCAGTCCTCCCGCGGGACCAGCTCCATCATCTCTTGCTCGACTTTTTCTGGATCGAGCGAGCGCGTGAACCCCATACGGCGACAAAGTCTGCCCACATGAGTATCCACGACAAGCCCGGGAACACCGTACGCATTCCCCAGAACCACGTTGGCCGTCTTGCGACCCACTCCCCGGAGGCGGACCAAGGAGTCGAGATCGCGGGGAACTTCACCTCCATGATCGCGAACCAGAACCTGAGCGATCTCGGATAGGGACTTGGCCTTGCTCCTGAAAAAACCTGTCGATTGAATGATCTTTTCGATCTCGCTGAGCTTGGCCGCAGCCATCTCTCGCGGGCCAGGGAATCTGCTGAACAAGACCGGTGTAACCTGGTTCACTCTTTCATCCGTGCATTGCGCTGAAAGGACTGTTGCGACCAACAACTGAAAGGGCGTTTCGTAATAGAGCGAGCATCGGGAATCGGGGTACTCGCGCTTCAAGATGCTCAAAATCACTCCCATCCGGCGCTTTTCAGCCGGATCCACTGCTCTAGCCGCTCTCGCCGAGGAATCCGCTCCCGCAGCGGCCCTCGCCTTGGCCGGAGCCCCCGCTCTCGCCGAGACCCTCGCCTTAGCCGGAGCGCTCGCGCGACTCGAAGCTGCCGCTCTGCCCGCGGACTTCTTCTTCACTGCCTTTTTAGCCAGCTCTCCACTTCCTGAACGGTCCGCGCGTTCACGACCAGCGATTTCGGCAATAACGCTTTTCGCGCGACCGCGATCCCATAACGGGTATCCTTCAATCCCTCGGTTGCATGCGCATCAGGATTGATCGAGACTTGGGTGCCACAGGCGCGAAGATGCGCTCCCCACCGCCAATCGACGTCCAGTCGGGCGGGATGAGAGTTGATCTCGATCGCCACGTCCCTCTTAGCAGCCTCTTCGATGATCCTGTCCATGCGCACATCGTACCCCTTGCGCCCAAGCAGCAACCTCCCCGTGGCGTGCCCGAGAAAGCGCGTGTAGGGATTGCGAATGGCCTCGAGAATCCGATCGGTCATCGCTTCCTGGTCCATCTTGAAGCGGGAATGAACCGACGCAATGACGAAATCAAAGCGTTTGAGGATCCGATCGTCGTAATCAAGGGACCCATCCGCCAAGATGTCGCTTTCGATGCCCCAGAAAACGCGGATCTCGGGATGCCGCCCCTGGACCTCCCTCACTTCGCGCTCCTGCTCCGAAAGGGTTTCGGGCTTGAGTCCCTGGGCGTAGAACGCCGACTGACTGTGATCGGAGATCCCGATGTACTTGAAGCCAAGTTCTTTGGCCGCAACCACCATTTCTTCCAAAGTGGCGGTCCCATCGGACCTCACCGTATGGTTGTGGAAGACCCCTTGCACGCCATCCCAGGGAAGCAACTGCGAAAGCAGCCCCTTTCGGGCAAGATCGAGTTCTTCGCCGGTCTCGCGGGCTTCGGGAGGAATCCAGGGAAAATCGATTCGGGAGTAAAACGCCTCTTCGGTCGGGGCATCAAAGGGTTCGGGCGAACCCAAAGCCTGCCAATGCGCCTGGGAGGCGGTCCTTCGCGCCAACTCGAAACCGAATCGCCGGGACTCGGCGAAGAAGAGCCGGATAGGCAGGTTGACTCGCCCTTGCGACTTGAATTGATCCGCGACGGCCTGCGCGGCTTCGCGCGTCTTCCGCGCGGAGCTTTCCTCATCGGGAACCTCGATCACGAAATCCAGCTCGCTCAGAATCTCCATCCTTCGGCGAAGCGCTCCCGCCTCGGAGACCCTCAACCCGGCAGCCCTGGACGTGCCTCCCGGGTTCACCGCGCGCGACAGCTCATGAAAAAGGATTTCCGCAGAGTCGAACACATCGCCCAAGCGCTGGTAACCGCGATTCGCATCCATGAACTGGATCCCGTCTAGGATCTTCTTTTGGACTTTGTCGCCGAAGCCCTTGAGCTTAAGGAGGCGATTCTCCCGGCAAGCGTATTCAAGCTCCCTCACCGAATGGATATCGAGCTCCTCGATGAGCTGAATCGCCTTCTTCGGGCCAAGCCCAGGAATCTCGGTCAACTCCAAAAGGCCCTCAGGAATCGAGCTCATCAGCTCGTCCCGCACGCTCGAAGTCCCTTTGAGCAGGAATTCGGTCAGCACTTCGGCGATGCCTTTGCCGACCCCGGGAATGGAAGTCAGGGTTCCCTGCCTGGCGCGCTCTTCGAGATCCGCCTGGCCGGCGATCGCTCCAGCCGCTTTCTCGAATGCCCGGACCTTGAACGGGTTCTCCCCTTTGAGCTCGAGCAGTCGGCGGATGTCCTCAAGCAGCGCAACGGCGTTTTCAGGAGTCTTCATCCTTTCGACTTTTCGCACCATGCCCTGAATCCTGCAACGGGCATTCGCACGCCGCGCCCCGTCCAGGTGCACGGTGAGCTTCCACCAGGCGCTCCGAGAACCTGGTGCCCAGACACCCACGTAGAACCTGCAGTCCAGGCGCTCAGAGAGCCTGCCTCTTGTTTGACCCCGGGTCGTCCGCTAGATTGCCTCCATGATTGCCGCTTCGCTACAGCATGGATTCCTACGCTCGCTCCTTTCCCAGCCCACGGCGCCGTTTCGTGAGCATCATGTCGACGAGTTCCTCTCTCACGAATTCAAGCGAGCCGAGGTTCCCCACTTCCATGACCGCCATGGAAACCTGATCGTCGGAGCGGCTTCGGAGCGGGAATACCGCGCCATCGTGAGCCGGAAGGATACTGATCCCGTCCGGATCTTCATGGCCCATATGGATCATCCCGGGTTTCACGGGCAATCCTGGAAGAATCCAAACCTCCTGGAAGTGAAGTGGCTCGGAGGCGCCCCCGTTCAACACCTCGAGGGAGCGCCGGTCTGGCTCTCATTGGGAGACGGGCTCTTCGGAGAAGGGCACCTGGTCGAAGCAAAACTCCTCCCCTCCGGCCGATCGATCGAAAGCGGCGTGGTGGAAATCCCCCTGGACGACAGATTGGAGTCGATGCCCGATCCACAACTCATTTACGGCGGCTTTCGCTTCAAAGAGCCGGTTTGGGAAGAGGGAGCCCGCATCTTCACTCGCGCCGCGGACGATCTGATCGGCTGTTTCGCGATCGCTTCTCTCGCCATCGAGATCTTCGCCCCCAAAAATGGCCGGCGAAAAAAGACGGGATCGATCCCGTTCCTGGGCCTTCTCACTCGCGCCGAGGAGGTCGGTTTCATCGGCGCCATCTCCCATTTCGAGCTCGGATGGCTGAAAGCCGCCAAGCGCCCCTTGGTCTGCATCAGTCTCGAGGCATCGCGCGCGCTTCCTGGCGCGGAAATCGGCAAGGGACCGATCGTGCGCTTAGGAGACCGCGCAACGGTCTTCGATCCGGGGGCGTTGCGAGTGCTTGCCCAGTCGGCGCAGGAATCCCTACCTGATCGGCACCAGAAACGGATCATGGACGGAGGAAGCTGCGAGGCCACCGCCGCTACCGCCTACGGCATCCCCGCGATCGGGATCTCGGTACCTCTGGGCAACTACCACAACCAGAGCTTCGAAGGCGGAACCGGCTCCAGAGGAGACCTAGGACCTGCGCCCGAATTCGTCCATCTAGGAGATGTCCAAGGGATGCTCGATCTCTGCCGAGCTTTGATGAAGCCCAAGCTCGCGTGGGGAGATCCTTGGGGCAAGACCCGAAAAGAATTCAAATCCAACCTCGCCAAGTACAAGGCCCTGCTCAAGGCGAATCCGGCTCCGAAAACCGCGAAGCGAGCGAAGAAGCCCGCAAAAAGAAAAAGGCGCTAGCCCCTCCGGCTCCGGATAGTTTTTACACTCATTCGACCCTGATCGTCTAATGCGCGAACAGTGCCTTCTGGCCCCATTTCTCCGAACCCGTCGAAAGCCCGGAGGAATCGACAAAAGCGTAACGCGGCATGGGCCTTGAAAGCGTCGATACTGGGTACCCGGCCTCCACGATGGAGGCTCCCTCACCAGCAAGGAGGCTGTCCATGCGACGATCTTTCACTCTACGACTCTCTTTTGTTCGAGCTTTCATCCAACGCCCCATCCACTGGCTCCGGATCGCTTTGAAAATAGCCCTGCTTCCTTTGAACCAGGCTCTGAATCCTGAACTCCTCATCGCGATCGCTGGGATTCTGGCTCTCTCGGGCTGGGCCGCGATCAGCAACCCGGCTTCGGCTGCCAACCGAGCCCCTTCGGGCCCGGATTCGCAAACAGTCTGCGACATCCCCCTTCAGCACCTGGATTACTCCGCCACCTTCTTTTGGAAAGGCGAGGAAAAAGGCCTCAGGCCGATGCGGATCCAAATCGGGCTCACTCCAAGGCACGACGGAGGCTCCAGCAAAGTCGCGCTGATCAGCTCGAGGGACTCGCGAGGGTCGGTGCCCGGTTGCTATGCGATTTGCGCCACGCGCGCCCTCGAGCGAAGGGGGTCGAACGCGGCCCCGGCGCGACTCGAGCTTTCGTGCAGGAGCGAGGGCATCGCCGGCCTGAATTCTCCCGCCGCGCTGATCTGGAGCCCCGACGAAGGAAGCTCCGCCATCCGTCTGGGGACCTGGGCGGAGGGATATCAGGAAGCGGCGCTTAGAGTTGAGCTCGACAGCTACTCGCCTTCTCCGATGCTTCGCCAGGTCGCAGCTCGCGAGAGGCCATAGGCTTGCGCTCGCCACTCGTCATTCTCCTCTCGCCCGGCGTCGGGCCCTGCTCGCGCGAAGCTCCGAACCGAATGGCGTCGCGAGACACTCGACTCGTTGCCCGCAGATTAACGCGCCATAGCGGCCAAAATCGCTCGAGAGGATATGTTGAAAGCCATGCCCGACAGGAGTATAGCTGGGCCATGGCTCAACCAATACAAATCGCTATCAATGGCTTCGGTCGAATCGGTCGTAAAATCGCGCGTCTCGCGCTCAATAACGACAATATCGAGATCGTTGGAATCAACGACCTTTCGAAACCTGAACAAACCGCCCACTTGTTCAAGTATGATTCGGTACACGGGACGCTCCAGCAGGATGTCCGACTGGACGGCAACGCCCTGGTCGTCGGAAACAAGAAGATTCAACTTTTCTCCGAGAAAGATCCGACTCAGCTCCCTTGGGGCAAGATCGGCGCGACCTTCGTTCATGAGTGCACCGGGATTTTCACCGACCGTGAGAAGGCCTCGCTTCACCTGAACGGCGTAGCCAAGAAGGTGATCATCTCAGCCCCGTCCAAGGATCCCGACGCGACCCTTTGCATGGGAGTCAACCACGAGACCTACGATCCCGCGAAGCATCACATCGTGTCGAATGCTTCCTGTACGACGAACTGCCTCGCTCCGCTGGTCAAGGTTCTTGACGATCGTTGGGGCATCGTACGTGGCATGATGACGACGATCCATAGCTATACCAACGATCAGCAGGTCCTCGACTTGGTTCACAAGGATCCGCGTCGCGCGCGCGCGGCCGCCCTGTCCCAGATTCCGACCACGACTGGAGCCGCAAAAGCCGTGGGACTGGTCCTTCCCCACCTCAAAGGCAAGTTGGACGGGTACTCGGTCCGCGTTCCCACTCCGAACGTTTCGCTGATCGACTTCACCGGCGAGCTCAAGGCAGATGCCACCAAAGAAGAGTTGAACGAGGAGTTTCGCAAGGCGGCCGAAGGCCAGATGAAGGGGATCCTGGGTTATTCGACCGCTCCCCTCGTCTCGATCGATTACAACGGCAACACCCATAGCTCCACTATCGACGCTGCATTGACCAACGTCATGGGAGGCAATCTGGTGAAGGTTGTCTCCTGGTACGACAACGAGTCCGGTTTCTCGGCTCGAATGATCGATCTGACGCTCCACATGGCCAAAAAAGGGCTCTGATTCGATGAACTCGAAAACACCATCCATTAGCCCCGCGCTCGCCAATATCCGGAGCATCCGAGAGATCAAGATCGCGGGAAAGACCGTTCTCATGCGCTTGGACTTCAACGTGCCGCTCAGCGAGCCCGCAGAGGATGGCACTCGAAAAATCGAAGATGACAGCAGAATCCGGGAGGCATTGCCCACGGTGAAATACGCTGTCGAGCAAGGGGCTAAGGTGGTGTTGGCATCCCATTTGGGCCGTCCCGATGGAAAGCGCAATCCGGATTTCTCGCTCGAACCCGCTGCCTCTCATCTGGCAGAACTCCTTGGGCAGGAAGTCACGCTTGCTGACGATTGCGTGGGAGAAGGCATTGAGCTGATGATCCAGTCGATGAAGCCGGGCCAGGTCCTCATGCTCGAGAACCTGCGCTTCCATAAGGAAGAAGAAGCCAACGACTCGGAATTCGCGCATCAGCTCGCTCGTTTGGGCGAGGTGTATATCACCGACGCCTTCGGAACCGCTCATCGCAAGCATGCTTCGACCTATGGGGTCCCAGCGCTTGTTCCCGTCAAAGGAATCGGTTTCCTGATCGAGAAGGAGCTCACCTTCCTCGATAAGATCCTCAACAATCCGGCCAAGCCCTTCTATGCGATCCTGGGCGGCTCCAAAGTGACCGACAAGATCAAGACCATCGAAGCGCTCCTCCGGCAGGTGGATGGCCTGATGATCGGCGGAGCGATGGCGCACGCATTCTGGGCAGTGCAAGGAGATCAGGTTCCCGAGGGCGCCAAACAACCGAAACAGGCTGACATCGACGCGGCTCGAGTCGTGATGCAAGCCGCCCGCAATCGCGACATTCCCCTGCTG